>PHCH01000062.1 GCA_002840785.1 Betaproteobacteria bacterium HGW-Betaproteobacteria-4
GGAGAAAAATCCTTCGAATGCGTTCAAAAAGGCAAAGCCAGCTTGCCCAAAAGGCCGAATGATACCGTAGTTTTCCTGGCCTCCCGTTGATTTAGACCCGAGAAAAGATCGCTCCCAGGCGACGCACGGCGTCTTCGATTGCCGGCGTGTGCGGGTTGCCGCAATTGAGGCGCAGGCAATTGCGATACATGCCGCTGGGCGAGAACAGGTCGCCCGGCACGTAGGCCAGGTTTTCGCCGATGGCCCGCGGGTAGAGGCGCGTGGTGTCGATGTTTTCCGGCAATTCCACCCATAGGACATAGCCACCCTGCGGCTGGGTGATGCGCGTCGCCGCCGGGAAATAACGACTGACCGCCAGCCGCATTGCTTCGACCTGCTGCGCGTAGGCCCGGCGCAGGGTGCGCAGATGACGCTCGTAGGCGCCGGACTCGAGATATTCCGCAAGCACGTGCTGGGTGATCGGATTGGTGCCGCCGCTGGTGATGGTTTTCTGCAAGGCAATCGCCGAGTGATAGCGGCCGGCCGCGACAAAACCGATGCGCAAGGCGGGCGACAGGCTTTTCGAGAACGAAGAGCAGAGCATGACGTTGCCCGCCTTGTCGAAGGCCTTGATCGGCCACGGGCGTTCGTTGCCGAGGTGAAGATCGCCGTAGATGTCGTCCTCGATCACCGCGACGCCTCTTGCTGCGGTCAACGCCGAAAACAGCCGTTTTCTGTCATCCGGCATGACGCAGCCGAGCGGGTTGCTGCCATTCGAGACGATCAGGCAGGCGGCGATGCCGCCGTTGCGCGTCGCCAGATCGAGCGCTTCGACCGACATGCCGGTGCGCGGATCGGTCGGGATTTCGAGCGCCTTGAGGCCGAGCGTTTCGAGCAATTGCAGCATCAAATAGTAGGCCGGCGACTCGACCGCCACGGTGTCACCGGGCTTGGTCACCGCCCGCAAACACAGGCCGAGCGCTTCGGTGCACGAATTGGTGATAACGAATTCATCGGCCGGCAGCGGCCCACCCCAGGCCAGCGAACGACGCACCAACTGGCGGACCAGTGCCGGTTCGTCGGAATTGGTGTGGCTGCCGCCGGCGAGCAGTTTGGGATGGCGCCGGGCGACACCGGCGTACAAACGCTGCAGCGCCGCGACCGGCAACAATTCGGGCGCCGGCAAGGCGGCAGCGAGCGGCGCTATGCCGTTTCTCGCCCCGGCCTGCAACACACTGACCAGCCGTTGCGAAATATCGACCGGAATCGGCTCATCGGGCGTTGACCGGACCACCGGCTCGGCGCGCGCGGCCTTGGCGCGCTGGACGAAAAATCCGGACTGCGGCCGCGCTTCAATCAGGCCGCGATCTTCCAGCAGACGCAGCGCCTGGACCACGGTCGACACGGAAAGCCGACGCTGACTGGACAAACGGCGCACCGATGGCAGGCGGTCGCCATGATTCAACACGCCGCTGGCAATCATGCCGGTCAATTCAGCCGCCAGTTGCTCGTAGCGCAACAGTTCTTCAGCCATCGGGCACCCATACAGTTAGTGTTGGCGACGACCAGTACAGTTTGAATTTAAGACAACTGTACTGATCACAATTTACATTTATTGCAACTGTACCACCCGCCATCCGGAACCTAGAATTTCTCCACGAACAATGCGGAGAGCGCCATGAACAAGCATCGGATGACTGAGGAAATATGCCTGCCACCAGGTCATCCGATCCGCCTCGATAACGCTGCCGGCACCCGGGTCCGCTGCCTGCGCGGAACGATCTGGATTACCGTCGCCAACGAACCCGACGACGTATTTCTCGGGAGCGGCGAAAGCTACCTGATTCCGCGTAATGGCCTGAGCCTCGTCGAACGAATAGACAACGGCAGCATTCAACTGGAGCGGCGGCAACCACGCGGATGGTTTGCTGGCCTGATCCGGCGCCTGAAGTTCGGGCCGGCTAGTTAACGGAACTCAGTCGAACAGATCCGGCTCCATCGGCAGCAGGTTTTCCCGCTTGACGGTCAGGCGAACGGGGACGCCCTGCTTGCCGATCGCTTCGACCACCATGCGCCCGGCCGAGGCCTCGGCCACCACGCGGACATTCCGCGTCGCCTTGCGGGTACGGCCACGGTAGGTCGCCAGCGTACCGGCAGGGGGCAACCAGGCGGGTTTTGGGCGCGACATCGTGGGCCTTTCATCCTCGACGAACGCGCGAAGCCTACCCCGGAAAAAAGATTTCTCGAATACTGTACATCCATACAGCTTTCGGCTATTCTGCACTCGAACGCACATCACTGTGTATCCATACAGTTACTAACAAGGAGTCGCCATCATGAAACGTCTTCAACAATGGTTCGATCTGATCGCCGGCATTTCCCACGACGAACATGCCCGTCTGGAGCGGGCCAAGGCCATCTTCGGTGCCACCGGCCCGGACGTCGATAGTCTGCAAATGCCCGCCTGCTGGCGACGCAGTGCCCGCATCGTCATCCACTGACAGCGGAGCGCGCCCCATTTCAATTTTGGGCAAAATTTCCGGTTGACCGTAGGATTTGGCGGCAAGCCCACGGTCACCCCAAAAAAATGGCCAAAAATGAAAACGGAACTCCGCAGAGTTCCGTTTGGCTAGCCGGTAAAGATCGTTGCTAGCAGACGATCAGAACTCGTCCTTGACGATAGGAAAGCCCAGCGCATGCCAGTCGAGCATGCCGCCCCGGTAGTAGTAGATCTTGTCGGCCGGAAAACCGTCGCGAACCATGGCATTGATGGCCGTCGGGCTTTGCGGGCAGACCGGGCCATTGCAGAAGGCATAGACCTTCTTGGCCTTGCTGCAGTCCCACTTGCCGGCCGTCTTGGCGCAACCCAGTTCGTCCATACGACCAGCGACCAGCGTGTAGGGAATGTGGTACGAGTTGGGGATGGTGCCCTTGATGCGGTCGTCCGGCTCGCGCATGTCGACGATCATTGCATCCTTGTCGTTCATGGCGTGCAGCATTTCGATCTCGGTGACCGGATGGACGCCGGGAGCCGGAATCAGCGGCTGCAGCCAGCCCTTGTTCTTGGCGCACGGCGTCATCGTGCGGGTAATCACGAACGGGCCGTTCTTGGTCTGGACAACGAACTGCTTGTCCTCGCCGATGATGCGCAGCAATTCCTTCTCCTCGGCGACGGCCCCCACTGAAACAGCGACAATCGCGGCGCCCAGCAATGCTCTTTTGATCATGTGTTTACTCCTCCATTGGTATTCGTTTGGCAACCACTGTATATAAGTGATTGCGTATATTGTAATTTAACAATACAGGTCTGTGAAAAAAGAAAGGCGACCCGCAGGCCGCCTTTTCTGTTTTTCCTGGTCGCTTAACCGACCCAGCGCCGCGCGTTGCGGAACATCCGCAGCCACGGTGAGTCTTCGCCCCAATTTTCCGGGTGCCAGGACATCTGCACGGTGCGGAAAACGCGCTCCGGGTGCGGCATCATGATGGTGAAGCGGCCGTCGGCCGTGGTCACCGCGGTCAGGCCGCCCGGCGAACCGTTCGGGTTGTACGGATAGACCTCGGTCGGCTCGCCCTTGTTGTCGACGTAGCGCACGGCGGACAGCACCTTGGCTTGGTCGTCGGCGTTATCGAAGACCGCCCTGCCCTCGCCGTGCGAAACGACGATAGGCACTTGCGAGCCTTCCATGCCAGCGAAGAAAATCGACGGCGACTCGAGGATTTCGGTCATCACGAAACGGGCCTCGAACTGTTCGACCTGGTTGCGGCGGAAAGCTGGCCAGTTTTCGGCGCCCGGGATGATCGACTTGAGCGCGCTCATCATCTGGCAACCGTTGCAGACGCCGAGGGCGAAGGTGTCCTTGCGCTGGAAGTAGGCGGCGAATTCGTCGCGGCAGCCGTCATGCATCAGGATGGTCCGCGCCCAGCCGAGGCCGGCGCCGAGCACGTCGCCATAAGAGAAGCCGCCGCAGGCGACGAGGCCCTTGAAATCCTTGAGGCTGACGCGGCCGGCCAGAATGTCGCTCATATGCACGTCAACCGAAGCAAAGCCGGCCTTGTCGAAGGCGGCGGCCATTTCGTAATGACTGTTGACGCCCTGCTCGCGCAGGATGGCGACGCGCGGCTTGGCGCCGAGTTCGCGGTAAACCTGGGTGAAATCTTCCTGTGGATCGAAAGTCAGCTTCGGCGTCAGGCCGGGGTCGGCGACGTCGAGGATGCGGTCGAACTCCTGCTGGGCGCAGTCCGGGTTGTCGCGCATGGCCTGCATGCGGAAGCTGGTTTCCGACCAGGCGCGCTGCAGGTCGACGCGCTTTTCGCGCAGGACGCGCTTGGCATTGCGGGTGACGCGGATTTCGTCCCACTCGTTCATCGTGCCGACGAAATGGTAGGGCACACGCAGGGCGCGCAGGATGGGCGTGACCTTTTCGCGGTCGGCGCGGCGGATCTGGATCAGGGCACCCAGTTCTTCGTTGAACAGGGCACGCACGATGTTCTCGAAATCGCGGCCGGCCAGCAGGTTGGTCAGTTTCTCGGAACCATCGACATCGCCGGCCCCGGCGTCGTAGCAGATACCGTCTAGGTCGAGCGAGACGCCACGGCGCGTGGCGAAGGCCATTTCGCAGGCGGCGACGAACAGGCCGCCGTCGGAACGGTCGTGGTAGGCGAGCAGCAGGCCGTCGCGGTTGAGTTTCTGCACGGCGTCGAACATGCCCTTGAGCTTGGCCGGATCGTCCACATCCGGCGCATCGCTGCCGGTGGCGTTGTAAACCTGGGCCAGACAGGAGCCGCCAAGGCGGTTCTGGCCGAGGTCGAGCAACAGCAATTCGGTTTCGCCCTGATCGACGGCCAGTTGCGGCGTTTTCGTCTTCCGGACATCGTCGACCGCTGCGAAAGACGTCACCACCAGCGACAGCGGCGAGACAACCTGTTTCTTGACGCCCTGATCTTCCCAGGCGGTGCGCATCGACAACGAATCCTTGCCGACCGGGATCGAGACGCCGATGGCCTTGCACAGGTCGGAGACAGCCTCGACGGTGTCGAACAAACGGGCGTCTTCACCGGCGACGCCGCACGGCGCCATCCAGTTGGCCGACAGCTTGACCTTGCCGAGTTCGCCGACATCAGCCGCAGCCAGATTGGTCAGCGCTTCACCGATGGCCATGCGGCCGGAAGCCGGCGCATCGAACACGGCGAGCGGGGTGCGTTCGCCCATGGCGAAGGCTTCGCCGAGGTAGCCCTGGTAACCCATCGTGGTGACGGCAACGTCAGCCACCGGCACCTGCCACGGGCCGACCATCTGGTCGCGCGCCGTCATGCCGCCGACCGAGCGGTCGCCGATCGAGATCAGGAAGGTCTTGTCGGCGATGGTCGGCAGACGCATCAGGCGATAGGCGGCATCCTTGAGTTCGATGGCCGTGGCATCGAAGGAGACGAAGGTTTCCGGCTCATGCTTGACGTCACGCGTCATGCGCGGCGGCTTGCCGAGCAGCGCTTCCATTTCCATATCGACCGGATTGACGCCGAAATGGGCGTCGGTCACGGTCAGATGGCCGTCGCCGGTCGCTTCGCCGACGACAGCGAACGGGCAGCGCTCGCGCTCACACATCGCCTGGAATTCGGCGATGCGGTTCGGCGGGATGGCCAGCACGTAGCGTTCCTGCGACTCGTTGGACCAGATTTCGGCCGGCGACATGCCCGGCTCTTCGGTCGGCACCTTGCGCAGATCGAAAATGGCCCCGACGCCGCCCGAATGGGCCAGTTCCGGCAGGGCGTTGGAGACACCGCCGGCACCGACGTCGTGCACCGACAGGATCGGATTGTTCTTGCCCATCTGCCAGCAACGGTCGATGACTTCCTGCGCGCGCCGCTGGATTTCCGGGTTGCCGCGCTGGACCGAGGCGAAATCGAGGTCTTCGGCATTGGCGCCGGCCGTCATCGACGAGGCGGCGCCGCCGCCCAGACCGATCAGCATGCCGGGGCCGCCCAGTTGCACGAACTTGGTGCCAACCGGGAAGGTTTCATCCTTGAACGACTGCTCGGCCTGGATGGAGCCCAGACCGCCGGCGATCATGATCGGCTTGTGGTAGCCGCGCACGGTGCCGGCGACATCCTGCTCGTAGGTGCGGAAATAGCCGGTCAGGTTCGGGCGGCCGAATTCGTTGTTGAAGGCGGCGGCACCAATCGGACCTTCGAGCATGATGTCGAGGGCGGAAGCGATGCGCGACGGGCGACCGTAGGCATGTTCCCAGGGCTGCGGGGCATCGGGCAGATTGAGGTTGGAGACCGAGAAACCGCAGAGGCCGGCCTTCGGCTTGGAACCCTTGCCGGTGGCACCTTCGTCACGGATTTCGCCGCCGGAACCGGTCGAGGCACCGGGGAAAGGCGAAATGGCGGTCGGATGGTTGTGCGTCTCGACCTTGGTCAGGATGTGGGTCAGCTCTTCCTTGTAGCTGTAGCCGCGGTCGGCGTCCGGGTAGAAACGCTGGATCGTGGCGCCTTCGATGATCGAGGCGTTGTCGGCGTAGGCCATGATCGTGCCTTGCGGCGCCGCGGCATGGGTTTCGCGGATCATGCCGAACAGGGTCTTGTCCTTCTTCTCGCCATCAACTACCCACGAGGCGTTGAAGATCTTGTGGCGGCAGTGTTCGGAATTGGCCTGGGCGAACATCATGAGTTCGACGTCGGTCGGGTTGCGGCCGGCTTTGGTGAAGACGTCGAGCAGGTAATCGATTTCGTCGTCAGACAGGGCCAGGCCGAGCGAACCGTTGGCGTCGACCAGGGCGGCCTTGCCGCCGGCCAGGACGTCAACGGTATTGAGCGGCTTCGGTTCGAAATGGCGGAACAACTCGCCGGCAGCGTCGAAGCCGGCCAGCACGGATTCGGTCATGCGGTCGTGGAGCAGCGCGGCGACGGCGTTCTTCTCTGCTACGGTCAACGCGCGGTTTTGCTTCAAAACCACGTGGAAGGCGATGACCCGCTCGATGCGCTCGATGGCGTCGAGGTCGCAGTTCCAGGCGATATCGGTGGCCTTGGACGACCACGGCGAAATGGTGCCGATGCGGGGTGCGACGAGGAACAGTTCGCCAGCATCAGATCCTGCCGCCTTCTCTTCGAGCAGCGTCGCCAGCTTGGCGCGCTCGTCGGCATTCAGGGCGCGCTTTTGCGCCACGACGTGCCAGTAATCGGCGACCACCGACTCGATGTCCGGGACAGCCGCGACCAGGCGGGCTTGCAGGCGTTGCAGACGGAAGGCGGAAAAGGCGGCGTCGCCCTTGAGGCAAAGAATGTCGGCCATGGGGTGTGGGGTCTGGTTAGGCGGAGAGGCCGGCATTATACCCGAGGTGGCGATGGGTGCCGGGTTCCGGATCGGCCATGTCGGGGCCAAGGCCGTCTTTGATTTTGGGCCTTTTTTCCGGTTGACCGCAGGAATTTACCGGCCTTGCTCCAGCCACTTGAGGACGCTCGCAAAAAGCGTCTCGGGAACCACCGGCTTGGCGATGAAATCGTTCATGCCGGCCGCGAAACAGCGCGCCTTGTCTTCGGCAAAAGCGTTGGCAGTCATCGCCAGGATGGGTTGGTTGCCGCCAGAGTGCAGTTGCCGGATGCGCCGGGTTGCTTCGAGACCGTCCATCCGGGGCATCTGCATGTCCATCAGGATCAGGTCGTAGCGGTTTTCTTGGGCCAAGGCCAGCGCTTCCTGGCCATCGTTGGCCACATCCACCAGCAGACCGGCGTCGCCGAGCAACGCCAGGGCAATTTCCTGATTGATCGGCTCATCCTCGGCGAGCAGTATCCGCTGCCCGGCATGGCTCCGCAGCAGCCTTGCCTCGGCCGACTGCGCCTGAGGGGAAGCCAGCCCATTCTTGCCGGCGCCGCCTTTCCTGAGCCTGAGGCTGAACCAGAATGTGCTGCCAACCCCGATCCGGCTCGTCACACCGGCCTCGCCGCCCATCAACTGGGCAAGCCTTTTGGTGATGGCCAGCCCCAGGCCGGTGCCGCCGTAACGGCGCGAGATCGAATCGTCGGCCTGGGCAAAGGAGGTAAACAGCCGGTCCTGAACCTCGGGCGGAATGCCGGGGCCGCTATCCTCCACCTCGACACGCACGCGAACGCTGTCCTCGTCTTCGCCTTCCTGCAGCACGCGCAGCGTGACGCCGCCGACCTCGGTAAATTTGATGGCGTTGCTGGCGTAATTCAGTATCGCCTGCTGAATCCGCGTCGGATCGCCGAGCAGCGCGCGGGGCATCGTCTGCACATCGCAGCGCAGAGTCAGGTCTTTGGCCTGTGCCTGGTCCGAGAGCATGGAGGCGACGTTGGCGGCGAGCGCGCCGAGATTGACCTCGCTTTCCTCCAGCACAAACTGGCCGGCTTCGATCTTCGACAAATCGAGGATGGCGTTGATGATCTCGAGCAGATGCCGCCCGGCGACGTCGATTTTCTCGAGCTTGCCGGCCTGCTCGGCAGGCACGCCCGAGCGCTTGAGGAGGTGCACCATGCCGGTGATGGCATTGAGCGGCGTGCGGATTTCGTGCGACATGTTGGCAAGGAAGGAACTCTTCGCCACATTGGCCGTTTCAGCCACCTCCTTGGCCTCGGACAACGCCGCCGTGCGCTCGGCGACGAGGTCTTCGAGGTGCAGACGATAGGCCGCCAGCTCCGCCTCCGCCGCCTTGCGCTGCGAAATATCGCGCGTGACGGCCAACTGCATGACCTGATTGTTATCGACCATCGGTACGGCATGGGTCTCCAGCCAGCGCCGGCCGCCCTTCAGGCCACACACCTCGAACTCCATCTGCACCGCCGCCCCGGCCAGCACCTGGCGGTGCATTTTCACGAAGGCATCGCGGTATTCCGGCGCGACCAGTCCCAGCACCGGCTGGTTGACGACCTGGGCCAGCGAATCGGCCTCGATCATCGCCAGCCCGGCCGGATTCATCTGCCGCAGCAAACCCTTGGCATCGACCATCTTGATGCACTCCGGCTCGTTGTCGATGATGGTGCGTAGCCGGGCCTCGCTGGAAGCGACATCGACCAGCGCCTGCTGGCGCTCGGCGTCGATACGGGCCAGCTTGAGCTGGGTTTCGGAAAGCCAGCCAAGGACGCTGTCCTCCATGCCCGGCGCGACCGGAATCGGCGTCGCCAAATCCCCCTGCCCAAGACTGGCAATGCGCGCATGCACGTTATCGAGCGAGCCGCCAAGGCTGGTCTGCAAGACCCGATACGACCGCCAAACCGCAGTCAGCAGGAGCAAGCCCAGCAATATCGACACGCTACGCATGAGCAAGGCAAACGTTTCCGCCGAACGCACGGTGTTTCGGGTGCGTTCCTCGACCAGGTCATGCAACTCGCTGATCGGCCGCATGATCTCCGCCTTGGCCTGATGATAGGCAGCGTCGTTCAACATCAGGCTGGCCTGCTGGCGCACCGTATCGCCGACCGGCGCCGCCGACTCGACCAGCGCCATGGCGGCGAATTCGGTACGGGTCAGGGCGTCGGAATTGGCCTTGGCCTGCGCCAAACGGGCAAACTCCTGCTCCGAAAAACCGGCCTGGCGCATGAGGTCGAGGAGCGACACTTTTTGCCCGCTCGAAGGACGGGGACGCCGGTCATCCGCACCCACCATGTCCCAATAAATATTCTGATAATTCACCGGCCGGGCTTGGCGACCGTCGCGAATATCGAGGATTTCCTGATAGTGCTGCTTGTACAGCGGGTCGCCGGTGATCACATAGCTGCGCACCATGCGCGTCAGGTCATCGGAGGACTGCCGCAACTCCTGTGCCAGCCAGTACGAACGAATGCGCTGTTCGTTGGCCGCGTCGATCTGCTTTTCCGAATGGACGTAAAAGAGAAAGACGACCGCATAAGTCACGAACATGACCAGCATCAGCCACAAGCTGCGGGAGAATCGAGAGGGTTTGGTGATGGCTGAATTCATTTTTTTATGCGCGCTGCGCCCATCATACCTGCTCGCAGCCACGCAGCGTTTGCGGCGAACGACCGAACAACGAACCCCGCACGACAGCCAACGCAGACCGCTGACCGCGTCGCAAAGTTGTAGTAGCCTTGCCACCCCTTTCGACGTCGAACCAGGCCATGATCATGACGCGTGAATTGCAACGCGCCACCTTCAATCGCTCAGCCCTCGTCCGCGTCCTGTCCGACACCCTCCCGGAAGTCCCTGATCCGAAATACGATTTCGGCGAACGGCTCGGGCAGTGGCTGGACTTTTCGGATGCGCTGACGCTGTTTTCGGTCCTCAATACCGAGGCCGGCAGCGGCGCGTCCATCGCTTCGGCAAACGGTGACCTGCCGGCCCAACTGGCCCGCGTTCGCCGCAACCTGAGCGATTCGATCCACAACGACGGCGTTTTCAGTGCCGAGCCGGCGCGCATCCCGTTCCCGACGCCACTGCCCAACGCCACGCCGGAAAGTGCCGCCGATTTCTCGCCCTATCACCGCTACTACCTCGCCCATCAGCGCGACATAAATTCCGCCATCACGGCCCTGCGCGCCAATGCCCGCAAGGCGCTGGTCGGCCAGTCGGCGGCCGGCAAACAACTGGCCGACCTCGACGCCGCTTTCGAAAAATTTCTGTTCACCCGCGAACGCAATCTGCTCTCGAACATCCCGATCATGCTCGGCAAGCGCTTTGACCAGCGCTACGCCGAACACTGCGCCGCCCTAACCGACAACACCGCCGACGATCCGACCACCTGGACCCAGCCGGGCAGCTGGCTCGAAGCCTTCTGCCACGATGCCCAGACGGCGCTGCTCGCCGAACTGGAACTGCGCCTCAAGCCCGTCGCCGGCCTGATATCGGCCCTCGGCAGCGCCGCAGAAAACAAGGAAACAAAGCCCCAATGAACCGCAATCTCAGTCTCTTCGCCTTCATACTCGGCCTGTTCGCCGTCGTCTGGGTCGCCATCGGCTATATCGGCGGACACACGCTGGCTTTCTCCGTGTCCTGCCTCATTGCTACGGTCTACATCGCCGGCGCCCTCGAAATGCGGCGCTTCCACGCCAACACCACGGCACTGGCCGCGGCGCTGCGCAATATCCCGGACGACATCGGCCACCTCGGCGAATGGCTGCAACAGGTGCCGGCCGCGCTACAGAACGCCGTCCGCCTGCGCATCGAAGGCGAACGCGTCGCCCTGCCTGGCCCCGGCATCACGCCCTACCTCGTCGGCCTGCTGGTTCTGCTCGGCATGCTCGGCACCTTCCTCGGCATGGTCGTCACGCTGAACGGCGCCGTGCTGGCGCTGGAAAGCACGACCGACCTGCAAACCATCCGCTCGGCGCTGGCCGCGCCGGTCAAGGGCCTCGGCGTCGCCTTCGGCACCTCGGTCGCTGGCGTCGCCACCTCGGCCATGCTCGGCCTGATCTCGGCCCTGTGCCGGCGCGACCGCCTGCAAGTCGGGCAACTGCTCGACAGCAAGATCGGCAGCGTGCTGCGCGATTTCTCGCTGACCTACCAGCGGCAGGAAACCTTCAAGGCTCTGCAGGCGCAGGCGCAAGCCTTGCCCGAACTGGTCGGCAAGCTCGACGCCATGATGAACCAGATGGCCGACCACAGCCGCCGGCTCGGCGAGCAGTTGCTGGCCGGCCAGCAAGGCTTCCATGCCGAAGCCAAGGGGCTTTATAGCGAACTGGCCCGGTCCGTCGATCAATCGCTGAAAGCCAGCCTCAAAGACAGCGCGACAGTCGCCGCCGAAACCATCCAGCCGGTCGTCACCGCCACCATGGCGAGCATCGCCGGCGAAACGCGCGGCCTGCACGACAAGCTGTTCGGCACCGTCGAAACCCAGCTGGCTGGCATTGCCGGCCAGTTCGCGCAAACCGTGACCACCGTCAGCGACACCTGGACGCAGGCCCTGACCCGCCACGAACAGGCCACCGACACCCAGCACCAGCACCTGCAAACGGCGCTCACCGCCTACGCCGACACCTTCGAACAGCGTTCCGCCGCGCTACTCGCCTCGGTCGATAGCACCCAAACCAAACTGCAAGCCGACGCCGCGCAACAACACTCGATGCTGGCCGAAACCACCGCCGCCAGCCAGCAACAACTGGCCGCCACGCTGGCCAGCCAGTTCGACGGCGTCACCGCCCGCCTCGATCAGGCGGTCAGCCAGGTTGCCGACACCTTCGGCGAACGCACGCAGGCGCTGCTCACGTCCATCGACGCCAGCCACGCCGCCTTTGCCCAGACCACGCAGGCCCAACAGTCGGCGATCAGCGAGCAGGTCGCCAGCCAGCTCGACGGCATCACCCAGCGTTTCGACGGCGCCGTGCAAACAGTGTCCGAAACCTGGACCGGCGCCCTCGCCAAACACGAACGGGCCAGCGACCGCCTGACGCAAGCGCTGGAACAAACGCAAACCAGCCTCGCTGAGACCTTTGCCCAACGTACCACCGCGCTGCTCGCCGATATGCGCGCCACCCAGGCCGACTGGCAGCGCGACTGGGCAAGCGGCGAACAGACCCGCCAGGCCAGCTTCACCGACGCCCTTACGGCCATGGCCGGCAAGCTCGAAGCGCAATGGCAGCAAGCCGGCCAGGCCACGCTGGCGCAGCAGGAAAAGATCACGCAAACGCTCGGCGACACCGCCCGCGACCTCGTCGCCGCCCACCAGCGCCAGGCCGAAACGACCATCGCCGAAGTCACCCGCCTGATGCAGACCGCCGCTGAGGCGCCCAAGGCCGCGGCCGAAGTCATCGGCCAGCTGCGCCACGAACTGTCGGCGAGCATGGCGCGCGACAACAGCCTGCTCGAAGAACGCAGCCGCATCATGGAAACGCTGGGCGCCATCGACGCGCTCGTCGCCTCGTCGGCCGACCTGCTCGAACGCGCCGGCAGCCAGTTTGCCGCCAAGGTCGAGAGCGAAGCCGGCAAGCTGGTCGACATCGGCACCAGCATCACCGGCGGCGCCCTCGAAGTGGCCAGCCTGGGCGAGGCTTTCGGCGCCGCGGTCAAGCTCTTCGCCGAATCGAACGACAAGATGATGGCTGCCCTGCAACGCATCGAAGGCGGCTTGACCAAGTCGCTGACGCGCAGCGACGAACAGCTCGCCTACTACGTCGCCCAGGCGCGCGAAATCATCGACCTCAGCATCATGTCGCAGAAAAAGATGGTCGACGACCTGCAACGCGTGGCAGGTAGCGAAGCGTGAGCATGGAAGACATCGACGCCAGCGTCGACCACGGCACGCCCGTCTGGGCCGTTTTCGGCGACCTCATGGCCGGCCTGCTCGGCGCCTTCGTGCTCATCCTGGTCGGCGTACTCGGCGTGCAGCTCGAACTGGTCACCAGCCTCGAAGCCGAAATCCAGAAACGCCAGCAGGAAGAACAGCGCCGCGAGGCGCTCGAAAAGGCCCTCGCCGGCCCGCTCGCCTCCGGCCGCGTGACGCTCAACAACGGCAAGATCGGCATCAGCGGCAACGTGCTTTTCGCGCTCAACTCCGACCAGTTGCAGCCGGAAGGCAAGCAGCTGCTGAAGAGCCTCTCCCAGCCCATCGCCGCCTACCTCGGCGCCAGCGAACAGATGCTCATGGTCAGCGGCTTCACCGACGACATGCCGGTGCGCGGCAGCAACAGCCGCTTCGCCGACAACTGGGAACTCTCCGCCCAGCGCGCCCTGACCGTCACCCGCACGCTGATCGAGGATGGCGTGCCTTCGTCGTCCATCTTCGCCGCCGCCTTCGGATCGCAGCAGCCGGTCGCCGACAACGCCGACGCCGACGGCCGCGCCCGCAACCGTCGTGTCGAAATGGCGCCGGTGCCCAAGTCGCGGACCAACGGCAAGGACGCCAATGGCTGAAACGGCGGACATTCAGGCCCAGCTCGACGCCCTGCGCGCCAGCGGTGCCGCCGCCCGCGACCCCGTCCGCTTCGCCTACCTCGAAGCACTCAGCCGCCGCGCCGCCACGCAGCCGGCAGCCATCCGCCAGTCGCTCAACGCCAGAATCAGCGCCGCCGCCAGCGAACTGGCCTGCCGCCCGGCCCCGGCGCCGGCCGAAATCGCCCCGACCAGCCCCGCCAGCCCGCTGGCCGAACTGCTGGCCTACATCGGCGGACAAGCCCACGACCAAACGGGCGCCTTCCAGCCCGTAGCAGAGAATCCTACGGTCAACCGGAAAAATCGCCCAAAATCAAAATCCGCCCCGCAAGGCCCGGAACTCAAGTCCGTCGCCATCTTCCGCAACGAGTGGTCCAAGCTCAGCACCGAGCAGCAACTCACCCAGACCCTCGCCCAGGCGCCCGAAAACGCCGGGCCGATGAATTCCCAGCACCTCGTCCTGCGCAGCCTCGAACGCATGCGCGACATCGCCCCGGACTACCTGCAGGGCTTCATGAGTTACATCGACACGCTAATCTGGCTTGACCATGCCGACCCGACCAGGCCGGCAGCCGGGCGATCATCAGGTGGCGACGCCGACAAAAAACCCCGTACCGCAAAGCGCAGCGCGACGAAGCGTTGATCCGACCCGGCTGGCCGCGTTCCCGATGAAGCATCGGGGGCGCGCCTTCATGGAGATTGAACCGTTATCGAAAAGCGGATTCAAACAAGGGCATCAGGGACTTGTCGTGAGGAGGTGTCTGCCATGTCGATATTCACCCGTTACCAAAGTCGTTACGAAGCGCAACTGGAAGAGGAAATGTCGGTCCAGGAGTATCTGGATTTGTGCAAGACCGACAAGACCGCCTACGCCAGTGTCGCCGAACGCATGTTGATCGCCATCGGCGAGCCGGAACTCGTTGATACCCGGCTCGATCCCCGGCTGTCGCGGATTTTCGCCAACAAGATGATCAAGCTCTACCCGGCCTTCCGCGAGTTCTACGGGATGGAAGAGGTCATCGAGCACATCGTTTCCTACTTCCGCCATGCCGCCCAGGGGCTGGAAGAGAAGAAGCAGATTCTCTATCTGCTCGGGCCGGTCGGCGGCGGTAAATCGTCGCTGGCCGAACGCCTCAAGTACCTGATCGAGAATGTGCCCTTCTACGCCATCAAGGATTCGCCGGTCCATGAATCGCCGCTCGGCCTGTTCAACGTGGTCGAGGACGGGCAGATACTGGAAGAGGATTTCGGCATTCCGAAGCGTTACCTCGGGACCATCATGAGTCCGTGGGCGGTCAAGCGCCTGCACGAATTCGGCGGCGACATCACCAAGTTCCGCGTCGTCAAGCTGCGGCCGTCGGTGCTGTCGCAGATCGCTGTCTCGAAGACCGAGCCGGGCGACGAGAACAACCAGGACATTTCGTCGCTGGTCGGCAAGATCGACATCCGCAAGCTGGAAAGCTACTCGCAGAACGACCCGGATGCCTACTCGTACTCCGGCGGGTTGTGCGTTGCCAATCGCGGCATCCTCGAATTCGTCGAGATGTTCAAGGCGCCGATCAAGGTGCTGCACCCCCTGCTGACTGCCACGCAGGAGCAGAACTACAAGGGCACCGAGGGCTTCGGTGCCATTCCCTTCGACGGTCTGGTGCTGGCCCACTCGAACGAGGCGGAATGGCAGGCCTTCAAGAACAATCGCAACAACGAGGCCTTCCTCGACCGCATTTACATCGTCAAGGTGCCGTACTGCCTGCGCGTCACCGACGAAATCCACATTTACGAAAAACTGCTCTTCAACTCCTCGCTGGCCAAGGCCCCCTGCGCCCCGGACACCCTGCGCATGCTGGCCCAGTTCTCGGCCCTGTCGCGCCTCAAGGAGCCGGAGAATTCGAGCATCTACAGCAAGATGCGGGTCTACGACGGTGAGAACCTCAAGGACACCGATCCCAAGGCCAAGAGCTACCAGGAATACCGCGATTTCGCCGGGGTGGACGAAGGGATGACCGGCTTGTCGACGCGCTTCGCCTTCAAGATATTGTCCAAGGTCTTCAACTTCGATCACCGCGAAGTGGCGGCCAATCCGGTGCACCTCATGTACGTGCTCGAACAGCAGATCGAGCAGGAACAGTACCCGCCGGAAATCGAGGATCGCTACCTGCGCTTCCTCAAGGAATTCCTCAGCCCGCGCTACGCCGAATTCATCGGCAAGGAGATCCAGACGGCCTACCTGGAGAGCTATTCCGAATACGGCCAGAACATTTTCGACCGCTACGTGACCTATGCCGATTTCTGGATCCAGGACCAGGAATTCCGCGATCCGAACACCGGCGAAATGCTCGACCGGGGCGCCCTCAACGACGAACTGGAGAAGATCGAAAAGCCGGCCGGCATCAGCAACCCCAAGGATTTCCGCAACGAGGTGGTGAATTTCGTGCTGCGCGCCCGGGCCAAGAACGACGGCAAGAACCCTGCATGGATCAGCTACGAAAAACTGCGGGCGGTGATCGAGAAAAAGATGTTCTCCAACACCGAGGAACTGCTCCCGGTCATTTCCTTCAACACCAAGGCCAGTGCCGACGAGCAGAAGAAGCACAAGGACTTCGTCGAGCGCATGACCAGCAAGGGTTATACCGAGAAACAGGTGCGCCTACTCTGCGACTGGTACCTGCGGGTTCGCAAGTCTTCGTGATGGTGGAAAGGCGGGGCGCTTTCGCCGCGCAACGGGAGGTCACCCATGACGGTACGCATCGTCGATCGGCGGCAGGACAGCAAGAACAAGAGTTCGATCAACCGCAGCCGTTTCATCCAGCGCTTCAGCGGCCAGATCCGCAAGGCGGTGGCCGATGCCATTGCCCGGCGGGGCATCCGCGATATCGATAGCGGCGAGAAGATCGGCATTCCCGGCAAGGACATCAACGAGCCGCATTTTCGCCATGGCCAGGGCGGCGTGCGGGAGATCGTGCATCCCGGCAATGACCGGTTCAACACCGGCGACAGCGTCGACCGTCCGCTCGATGGCTCCGGCCAGGGGGCCGGCGGCGCGAGCCAGGATGGCGAGGGCATGGATGACTTCGTGTTCACGCTGACCCGCGACGAATTCCTTGACATCTTTTTCGACGAACTGGCCCTGCCCAACCTCGTCAAGCGCCAGTTGGCCCGGATCGACGAATACAAGCGGGTGCGCGCCGGTTATACGCAAAGCGGCGTGCCGACCAACATCAACCTGGTGCGCACCATGCGCGGCGCGGCCGGGCGGCGGATCGCCGTCGGCGCGCCGTTTGCCGCCCGGCTGCGCGAATTGCGCGCAGAGCTGGAGCGCCTGCGCCGCGACTGCCCGGGCGACCCGGAGATTCTCCGCATCGAGCGCGAAATTGCCAGCCTCAATGCACGCAGCGAGGCGATTCCCTTCATCGACCCCTTCGACCTGCGCTACAGCAACCGCATCCGCATTGCCCAGCCGACCACGCAGGCGGTGATGTTCTGCCTGATGGACGTTTCCGGCTCCATGGACGAGTCGAAGAAGCAGATCGCCAAGCGCTTCTTCATGCTGCTCTACCTCTTCCTCAACCGCAATTACGAACATATCGAGGTGGTCTTCATCCGCCACCACACGGTGGCCGAGGAAGTCGACGAGGAGAATTTCTTCCACTCCCGGGAGACCGGCGGCACCATCGTTTCCAGTGCCCTCAAGCTGATGCACGAGATCGTCGTCGCCCGCTATGCGTCGACTACCTGGAACATCTACTGCGCCCAGGCCTCCGACGGTGACAACTGGAACGACGATTCACCGCTCTGCCGCGAACTGCTCTCGGCGTCCATCCTGCCGCTGGTCCAGTATTTTGCCTATATCGAAGTGACCGACGGCGAACCGCAGAACCTCTGGCTCGAATACGAACGGCTGGTCGACAGCCATCCCGGGCTGTTCGCCATGCAGCGCATTAACGAGGTCGCCGACATCTACCCGGTATTCCGCGAACTCTTCCGAAAGCGACTGGCATGAGCAAAAAACGCAACCGCCCGATTGCCGAGGGCTCGGAATGGACGATCGAGGCCATCGAACACTACGACGCCGAGATCGGCCGCGTCGCCAAGGCCTACGGCCTCGACTGCTACCGCCACCAGCTGGAGATCATCACCGCCGAGCAGATGATGGACGCCTACGCCGCCATCGGCATGCCGGTCTATTACCACCACTGGTCCTTCGGCAAGCATTTCCTGGAAACCGAGAACCGCTACAAGCGCGGCCAGATGGGCCTGGCCTACGAAATCGTCATCAATTCCGACCCGTGCATCGCCTACCTCATGGAGGAAAACACGCTGACCATGCAGGCCCTGGTCATCGCCCATGCCGCCTACGGCCACAACTCCTTCTTCAAGGGCAACCACCTGTTCAAGCAATGGACCAGCGCCGACGCCATCATCGACTACCTCGTCTTCGCCCGGAACTACATCGCCCAGTGCGAGGAACGCCATGGCTTCGCGGCGGTCGAGCAACTGGTCGACGCCTGCCACGCCCTGAGCAATCTGGGCGTAGACCGCTACAAGCGTTCGCCGCACCTGTCGCTGGAAAAAGAAACCCTGCGCCAGAAGGAGCGCGAAATCTACCTGCAGGCGCAGGTCAACGACCTGTGGCGCACCCTGCCGCACCAGGACGCCGCCGTGGCCGAACAGGACGAGCCGCGCTTCCCCAGGGAGCCGGAGGAAAACCTGCTCTATTTCATCGAGAAGAACGCGCCGCTGCTCGAACCGTGGCAGCGGGAAATCATCCGCATCGTGCGCAAGATCGGTCAGTACTTCTATCCGCAGCGCCAGACCCAGGTCATGAACGAGGGCTGGGCCTGCTTCTGGCACTACACCCTGCTCAATACGCTGTACGACGAAGGCAAGCTCAGCGACGGCTTCATGATGGAATTCCTGCAGTCGCACACCAATGTCGTCTACCAGCCGCCCTACACCAGCAAGTGGTATTCCGGCATCAATCCCTACGCCCTGGGCTTTGCCCTGTGGCGCGACATCCGCCGCATCTGCGAGGCGCCCGACGCCGAAGACCGGGAATGGTTTCCCGATATTGCCGGCAGCGATTGGCGGGAAACCTTCGATTTCGCCATGCGCAACTTCAAGGACGAGAGTTTCGTCGCCCAGTACCTGTCGCCGCGCCTGATGCGGGAATTCCGGCTGTTCCGAACAGGGCTACAGGGCGCTGCGCCGCTCACTGGCCGAGCAATACAACCTGGGCAGCGCCGACCCCGACATCCAGGTGTGGAACGTCGATCTGCGCGGCGACCGTTCGCTGACCCTGCGCCATTTCTCCCATCAGCGCCGACCGCTCGGCCCCGAAACCGAGCGCGTCCTCGAACATCTGGCCACCCTCTGGGGTTTCACGGTGCGCCTCGAAACCCAAATGCCGGACGGCAGCCTGCAGCAGATCGCCGAGCACCGCAGCGAAAAGCGCAGCCGCCCGAGCACCTGAGCTCCTCGAGAAGAATCGCCCTGCCCGTCCAGCCGCCATTCACGGCAGGCGGGGAACCAAAGCCGCCGCTTAGCATCGAATTTGCTTGAACCACGGCCAGTGCCGCGATTTACGACAAAACCGCCACTGGCCGATGGAAAACCGACAAAGCCCGAATTCGATGAACGCCCCAGCCCCCCGTTTTTTTACCTTCGACAACTCCTATGTCCGCGACCTCGATGAGTTCTACGTTCGCTGGCAGCCGACGCCGGCGACCAAACCGGTCCTCGTTCGCCTGAACGAAGAACTGGCCATCGAGCTGGGGGCCGACCCGGCGGCGCTGGCCTCGCCGGCAGGCATCGAAGCGCTGGCCGGGAGCCGCGTGCCGGAAGGCGCCGAGCCGATTGCCCAGGCCTACGCCGGCCACCAGTTCGGGCAGTTCTCGCCGCAGTTGGGCGACGGGCGGGCCTTGTTGCTCGGCGAGGTCATTGACCGCCACGGCGAGCGCCGCGATATCGCTTTCAAGGGTTCCGGCCGCACCCCGTTTTCGCGCAACGGCGACGGCAAGTGCGCGCTCGGCCCGGCCTTGCGCGAGTACATCATCAGCGAGGCCATGCACGCCCTGGGTATTCCGACGACGCGTTCGCTGGCCGTCGTGGCCACCGGCGACATGATTCGCCGCGACCGCGCCCAGCCTGGCGCCGTGCTGACCCGCGTTGCCGCCAGCCATGTCCGCGTCGGCACCTTCCAGTTCTTCGCCGCCCATCAGGGGCCGGAACAGGTCAAGCGTCTGGCCGACTACGTCATCGCCCGCCATTACCCGACGCTGGCCGCCAGCCCGCAGCCCTACCTCGACCTGCTGACCGCCGTCGGCGAGCGACAGGCCGAACTGGTGGCGCGCTGGCTCGGCGTCGGTTTCATCCATGGCGTCATGAACACCGACAACATGACGCTATCCGGCGAAACCATCGACTACGGCCCCTGCGCCTTCATGGAAAGCTACAGCCCGGGCACCGTCTTCAGCTCCATCGACAGCGCCGGCCGCTACGCCTACGGCAAGCAGGCCGGCATCGCCCGCTGGAACCTCGCCCGCCTGGCCGAAACCCTGCTGCCGCTCATCGACACCGACACGCAACGCGCGGTTGAAGCCGCCACCGCCGTCATCGACGCCCTGCCCGAGCGCCAGGCCACGCACTGGCTGCGCGTCTTCCGGGCCAAGCTGGGCCTTGATGAAACCGGCGACGCCGAAGCCGACCGCGCCCTGATCGACGACTTCCTGCTCACCCTCAAACACAACCGCCTCGACTTCACCCTCGCCTTCCGCGCCCTGTTCCATGCGGCGGCCGGCGATGCCACGCGCCTTGATGCCCTGATGGCCGAGGCCACCGATTTCGCCGACTGGCGCAGCCGCTGGCAAGCCCGCCAGCCGACGCGCCCGGCCGACCTGCTCGCCGCCATGCAGCACGCCAACCCCTGCTACATCCCGCGCAACCACCGTGTCGAAGCCGCCCTCGAGGCCGCCGTCGATCACAACGACCTGGCCCCCTTCGAACGTCTGCTCGCCGTCATCCGCGCCCCGTTCGACGAGCGCCCGACCGACGCCGAATACGCCGAGCCGGCACCGAGCGAATTCACGACGACCTACATGACCTTCTGCGGCACCTGAACCGATTGCTACGGTCAACCGGAAATTTTGCCCAAAATCGAAATCCCCAAAACACTAAAAACATGCCCATCACCCTCTACCACAACGCCCGCTGCAGTAAATCCCGCGACACCCTCGCCCTGCTCACGGAACAGGGCATCGCACCCGAGATCGTCGCCTACCTCGACACCCCGCCCGACGCCGTCACCCTGCGCAGCCTGCTCCAGAAACTCGGCTTCACCGACGCCCGCGCCCTGATGCGCAAGGGCGAAGCCGAATACAAGGAACTCAATCTCGCCGATCCGTCGCTGTCGCAGGACGCGCTGATCGACGCCATGGTCGCCAACCCCAAGCTTATTGAGCGGCCCATCGTGGTCAACGGCGAGCAAGCCGCCCTCGGCCGCCCGCCGGAAAACGTGCTGGGGATTCTGTAAGGTGCTTGTTGCTGGACGGGCGTTTAAAGCAATCAAACCCCTCCCCAACCCTCCCCTTGTCAGGGGAGGGAGCCTGATCGCGCGCGGTCTTGGTTTGCTCCTCCCCTGACAAGGGGAGGCCGGGAGGGGTTTCGGTCGTGGAGGCTGGAATAAGCGGAAACTATTCCGCCGTTTTTTGGCGGCTAAGTCGGTTGCTTAGTGGTTTCATCAGGCTTGTACCGACAACCCCGCCCACCCGGCTATACTCACCGAACACCGCTTGCCGGAGTTCGCCATGCCTGCACCTTCCGAGCAGTTCGTCCTCGCCCTCGATCAGGGCACGACCAGCGCGCGCGCCATCCTGTTTGACCGCCGGGGCAACATCCACGGCCTCGCCCAGCGGGAAATCACCCAGCATTACCCGCAACCCGGCTGGGTCGAGCACGATGCCGATGAAATCTGGACGGCGCAGCTCGCCGTCGCCCGTGCCGTGCTGCGTGACAACGGGGTATCGGCCACGCAGATCGCCGCCGTCGGCATCACCAACCAGCGCGAAACCACCGTTCTATGGGATCGCGCCACCGGTCAGCCACTGCACCGCGCCATCGTCTGGCAGGACCGGCGCACCGCCTGCATTTGCGACGAGCTGAGCGCAGCCGGCCACGCCGACCTCTTCCAGCAGCGCACCGGCCTCGTCCTCGACGCCTACTTTTCCGGCACCAAACTCAAGTGGCTGCTCGACCACATCCCCGGCGCCCGCATCCGGGCCGAACGCGGCGAACTGGCCTTCGGCACCATCGACAGCTGGCTGGCCTGGAAGCTGACCGGCGAGCACCTCACCGACCCGTCGAACGCCTCGCGCACCCTGCTTTTCGACATCCATCGCCAATGCTGGGACGAGGAATTGCTGGCCTTGCTCGACATCCCCGCCGCCCTGCTGCCGCGCCTCGTCGCCAACAGCGGCGACATCGCAACAATCGATGCCGCGTGGCTGGGCGCCCCGATTCCGCTCAGCGGCGTGGCCGGCGACCAGCAGGCCGCCACTTTCGGTCAGGCCTGCCTCGACATCGGCATGGCCAAGAACACCTACGGCACGGGCTGCTTCCTGCTCATGAACACCGGCCGGCAGCCCATGGCGTCGCGGCATCGCCTGCTGACCAGCGTCGGCTGGCAGCGCGACGGCCAAACCACCTACCTGCTCGAAGGCAGCGTCTTCATGGGCGGGGCCACCGTGCAATGGCTGCGCGACGGCCTCGGCCTGATCGCCAGCGCCGGCGAGGTCGAAAGCCTGGCCGCGAGCGTGCCCGACAACGGCGGCGTTTACCTCGTGCCGGCCCACACCGGCCTCGGCGCGCCTTACTGGGACCCGACCGCCCGCGGCGCGCTGTTCGGCCTGACCCGTGGCACGACGCGCGCCCACATCGCCCGCGCCGCCCTCGAAGCCATCGCCTTCCAGAGCGCCGAGGTGCTGCAGGCCATGGAAAACGACGCCGGCCAGCCGATCCGCGAAGTCCGCGTCGACGGCGGCGCCGCCCGCAACGACCTGCTCATGCAATTCCAGGCCGACCTGCTCGGCGTACCGGTCGTGCGCCCGAAAGTCACCGAAACCACCGCCCTCGGCGCCGCCTACCTGGCCGGGCTGGCCGTCGGCTTCTGGCGGGACGAAGCCGAACTCAGCGCCCTGTGGCAAGTCGAACGACGCTTTGCGCCGGCGATGGCCGATGACCGGCGTGCAGCCCTGTTCGCCGACTGGCGCCGCGCCATCCAGCGCACCCTCGGCTGGGCCAAGCCATGAACCGCGACGACAGCCTCGCCGCCCTGCGCGACCCGCGCCCATGGGACATCCTGATCATCGGCGGCGGCGCCAGCGGCCTCGGCGCGGCGGTCGATGCCGCGGCGCGCGGTTACCGGACGCTGCTTGTCGAAGCCCGCGATTTCGCCTCCGGCACCTCGATGTGCAGCACCAAGCTCATCCACGGCGGCGTCCGCTACCTGCGCCAGGGCGACATCGGCATGGTGCGCCATGCCCTGCGCGAACGCTCGTACCTGCTCCACAACGCGCCGCACCTCGTCCATCCGCTGGCCTTCATCATCCCGGCCTGGAATCAAATCGACCGGCTGATGTTCGCCGGCGGCCTCAAGCTCTACGACCTGCTGTCCGGCTGGCACAACCTGGCCGCCTCGCAGGGCCTCAACCGGCAGGAAGTCATCGCCGCCCTGCCCGGGCTGAACAGCACCGGCCTGTGCGGCGGCACCCGCTACTGGGACGGCCAGTTCGACGACGCCCGGCTGGCCATCACGCTGATGCGCACGGCCACCGATCTCGGCGCCACCTGCCTCAATTACCTGCCGGCCATCCGCCTGCTCAAAACCCACGGCCGGGCCACCGGCGCCGTGCTGTGCGACGCCGAAACCGGCGAGGAATTCGCCGTCACGGCCAACGCCGTCATCAATGCCAGCGGCGTGCACGCCGACAGCATTCGCCAGCTCGACGACGCCAACGCCAAGCCGCTGCTGACGCCCAGCCAGGGCATCCACCTCGTCTTCGATGCCGACTTCCTGCCCGGCCAGCAGGCGCTCATGATCCCCAAAACCGAGGACGGCCGCGTCATGTTCGCCATCCC
The DNA here is from genome assembly GCA_002840785.1 of Betaproteobacteria bacterium HGW-Betaproteobacteria-4. Taxonomy (GTDB): domain Bacteria; phylum Pseudomonadota; class Gammaproteobacteria; order Burkholderiales; family Rhodocyclaceae; genus Azonexus. The sequence goes on from PHCH01000062.1 coordinate 23,948, forward strand.
CTGGCAGGGCAAGGTGCTGCTCGGCACCACCGACACGCCGCGCCCGGAGTTGCGCCAGCTCAACGACCCGCAACCGCTCGCAGAGGAAATCGACTTCCTGCTGCGCACGGCAGCCGGCGTCCTGACCCGGCCGCCGACCCGGGCCGACATCCGCAGCGCCTTCGCCGGCCTGCGCCCGCTCATCCATCCCGAGCACGGCGACGCCAAAAACACCGCCGCCCTGTCGCGCGAACACGCCATCCTGGTCAGCCCGGCCGGCCTCATCACTGTCGCCGGCGGCAAATGGACAACCTGCCGGCTCATGGGCGAACAGGTCATCGACCGCGCCATCGCCGTCGCCGGCTTGCCCGCCGTGGCCTGCCCGACCCGCAGCCTCGAACTGCACGGCTCGCCAGGCGCACCGACCGGCGACGCCTACGGCACCGACGCCCCGCAACTGGCCGCCCTGCCCGGCCACGACCAACTGCTCCACCCCAAGCTGCCGTACAGCGAAGCCATGGTCCGCTTCGCCATCCGCTTCGAGGCGGCGCGCACGATAGACGACGTGCTGGCCCGCCGGACGCGCGCCCTCTTCCACGATGCAAGCGCCGCCGAGGCCTGCATCGAGCGCGTAGGCGAAATTTTTGTCGATGAACTGCAACCGACGCCCGAACGCCTGGTCACACTGAAGCAGTCGGCGCACGCCAGCGCCGGCCGGTTCCGGCTAACGAATTGAGTCATAATCCGGACATCGAACAACCAATTTCGGGCACGCCGCCCGACATCAGTGACATGGGATCGAAAACGAATAACCGCAACGTGATTGACCGATGGAAAATCATTCACGCCAAGGCTCCGGAGAACGGCCAGTACATCGCCTGCATTGAAGGCCAGGTCGCCAGTTCCAATCCGCGCTACCCGCAACCGTCGTCGATCCGGACTTCGTACCTGACGGCCTACGAGATCGAAGGCGGCACCTTCGTGGTGATTACTGCGCGCCGCTCCGAATACGCGCTGGGCACCCGCCATCCGTCCGAGTTCCTGACCGAGGATTTCCTCAAGAGCGTCCTGCCCGAACGCAAGCGGGCAGCCGCCCCGTCACCCTTCGACGGCGCCGGCACCCAGATCACCGCCTACATGGAACCCGACAGCCAGGAGGCGCCGACACAAGCCGGCGCTGGCGACAACCCGGCGGCAAAGCCGCGTACTCCCTGACGGCCAGGCCGCTGCCCGGATTTCAAATTTCGCCGTTTTTCCCGGTTGACCGTAGGAATCGGCCCGCCACCGCCCTTTACGCCTCGGCAACGGCCTTCAGGATCAGTGGCACCAGCGACTCGGGCAGCCTGATGCCGCCGGTCGTGGCAAAGGCATGGGCGGCGGGGGACATTTTCTTCCACGTCTTGCGGATGATGCCCAGCCATTTTTCTTCGGTGTAATCCGCCTGCTGGCCGGCAAAGCCGAGCATGTAGTGCTCGATGAAAACAAGGCAGCTGACGTCTTCGACCAGTTGCGTGTCGTGGTTGGTCTTGATGCCCTGCTTGCCGACGGCAGCCATCACCGCCTCGACCATTGCCGCCTCGTAGCCGGCCTCGGCCATGAGTTCGCCCGCCGTTTCGGCGTGGAATTTGTAGAGTCCGGTACGCCAGGCGAAGTAGCCGGGCTTGCCGAGCGGGTAGGTGCTGCGCGGCACCGTCCACCGCCGGATGTGCTGGGCACGCACGGCCAGCTGGGCAACCTCGCCGGCCTCCGGCGCAAAGCGACCGAGCATCTCAGTCATGCGCTGGGCGTAGAGCAGCTCTTTCGGCCGGCCCTCGTCGAGATTCGGGTCTTGCTCGTTGGCGGCATCAAACAGGGCGATGGCTTGGGTGAAACGTTCCGGGTTGGCGATCATGGAATTTCTCGGGCAGCGTGCGGGTCAGGTCAAAAGAGACCTGCAATGTAACAGGGCTTTCCCTTGTCCGAGCAGCCCTCAGCGCAGCACCGAGGCGTAGCCCTCTTCGGCCAGCACCTGGCGCACGGCCGGCCGGGTCAGCATCCGCCGATAGTGCGCCTCGCAGTTTTCCGGTAATGGAATACCGATGCGGTCGGCCCAGAACTCGACGTAAAACAGCGCCGCATCGGCAATCGTGAAGTGATCGACAACGTATTGCCGGCCGGCCAGCTGACGATTGACGATGGCGAAAGCCTTGTCGATGATCTGCCGGCCCTGCGCCTTGACCGACTCGTGGTCGGAACTGCTCGGCGCAAAGCGCTCAGTCGTGAAAATCCGCGCGAAGCCTTGCGTGTGCAGCGTATGCACGGCGTAGTTCATGACGCTGAGCACCTCCACCTCGTCCTTCAAGGCTTCCGGCAGCAGCTTGCGCTTCGGG
>PHCH01000163.1 GCA_002840785.1 Betaproteobacteria bacterium HGW-Betaproteobacteria-4
AAAATTCGGCGTTACGGTTCCGCGCGGGATTCACTGCACGACCGTCGATGACGCAGTCAAGGCAGCTGAAACCCTGGGCGGCAAGGTCTGGGTCGTCAAGGCCCAGATCCACGCCGGTGGCCGTGGCAAGGGCGGTGGCGTCAAGGTCGCAACGTCGCTCGAAAAAGTGCGCGAGTACGCCAACCAGATCCTCGGCATGCAACTGGTCACGCATCAGACCGGTCCGGAAGGCCAGAAGGTTCGTCACCTGCTGATCGAAGAAGGCGCCGACATCCAGCACGAGTACTACGTTGCCGCGCTGACTGATCGCGCCACGCAGTCCGTCGCCATCATGGCCTCCTACGAAGGCGGCATGGACATCGAAGAAGTCGCCCACAAGACCCCGGAAAAGATCGTCAAGGTTTTCGTCAATCCGCTGGTCGGCCTGACCGACGAGCAAGCACTGACCCTGGCCAAGGGCATGGGCATGAACGAAGCCTCCATCCCGCAGTGTATCGACACGCTCAAGAAGCTCTACACCTGCTACATGGAAACGGATGCTTCGCTGGCCGAAATCAATCCGCTGATCCACGAAGGCGACGGCACCGTCAAGGCTATCGACGCCAAGTTCAACTTCGATTCGAACGCCCTGTATCGTCAGGAAGAAATCGTCGCCATGCGCGACCTCGACGAAGAAGATGCTGACGAAATCGAAGCTTCCAAGTTCGATCTGGCCTACATCTCCCTCGACGGCAATATCGGCTGTCTGGTGAACGGTGCCGGTCTGGCCATGGCCACCATGGACACCATCAAGCTGTTCGGCGCCGAGCCGGCCAACTTCCTCGACGTCGGCGGCGGCGCAACGACCGAGAAGGTCACCGAAGCCTTCAAGATCATGCTCAAGAACCCCAAGGTCAAGGGCATCCTGGTCAACATCTTCGGCGGCATCATGAAGTGCGACACCATCGCTACCGGCGTTGTCGCAGCAGCCAAGGAAACCCATCTGTCCGTGCCGCTCGTCGTGCGCATGAAGGGTACCAACGAAGATATGGGCAAGCAGATCCTCAAGGATTCCGGTCTGCCGATCATCTCTGCCGATTCCATGGCCGAAGCCGCCACCAAGATCGTTGCTGCGGTCAAGTAAGGAGCTATTGAATGTCCATTTTCATCAATAAAAATACCCGCATCATCACCCAGGGCATCACCGGCAAGACCGGCCAGTTCCACACGGAAAAGTGCCAGGAATACGCCAACGGCAAGGAATGCTTCGTTGCCGGCGTGAACCCGAAGAAGGCCGGCGAGTCGATCTTCAACATCCCCATCTACGCCTCCGTCAAGGAAGCCGCGGCCGAAACCGGCGCCACCGTTTCCGTGATCTACGTGCCGCCCCCGGGTGCTGCAGCCGCGATCTGGGAAGCCGTTGAAGCCGACCTCGATCTGGCCATCTGCATCACCGAAGGCATCCCCGTTCGCGACATGCTGATCCTGCGCAACAAGATGAAGGAAAAGGAAGCCAAGGGCGGCAAGAAGACCCTGCTGCTCGGCCCGAACTGCCCCGGCCTGATCACCCCGGACGAAGTGAAGATC
>PHCH01000063.1 GCA_002840785.1 Betaproteobacteria bacterium HGW-Betaproteobacteria-4
CGCAGTCCGCAACAACAAACGAATCGTCCAGGTCTTTCTGGCCCTGATCACGCTGCCGTTCGCCTTTTTCGGCGTTGAGTCCTATATGCGCAACGACGGCTCCGGTGGCGATGTCGCCACGATCGGCGATGTCACGATTACCCAGCAACAGTTCCAGCAAACCCTGCGCGAACAGCAGGAACGTCTGCGCACGCAGCTTGGCGCCCAGTACGATCCCAAGCTGCTGGAAAGCCCGGAAGCGCGCAAGGCCATTCTCGATGACCTGATCAATCAGCGCCTGCTCCTCATCGAGTCCAACAAGCGGCACCTGTTTGCCGGCGACAACGCCATTCGCCAGGCCGTCGGCGCCATCGAAGCCTTCAAGGTCGATGGCAAGTTCTCGGTCGAACGCTACGAAGCGGCATTGCGTGCCCAGGGCATGTCACCGGCCGGCTTCGAGGCCCAGTTGCGCCAGGATCTGACCTTGCAACAACTGGCCGGCGCCATCGGCCAGTCCGGCGTGGTGTCGCGCTCCGTTGCCGACCGCGTGCTGGCCCTGCAGACCGAAAAGCGCGAGGTAGCCGAATATCGTCTGAACCTCGACAGCTATCTCGGCAAGGTCAAACTGGCCGACGACGCGGCGAAAAAGTTCTACGACGAAAACGCCAAGCAGTTCGAAGTGCCGGAGCAGGCCAAGGCCGAGTACGTGGTGCTGTCGATGGAATCCATTGCCAGCCAGCTGGCCGTCACCGATGCCGAGATCAAGGAATGGTACGACGGTCACAAGGATCGTTTCATGGTGCCGGAAGAGCGTCGCGCCAGCCACATCCTGATCGCCTCTGAAAAACTCGGCAAGGACAAGGCCAAAGCCAAGGCCGACGAGCTGCTCGCCGAAATCCAAAAAAATCCGGCAGCCTTTGCCGAACTGGCCAGGAAAAACTCCGATGATCCGGGCTCGTCGTCGAAGGGCGGCGACCTCGGCTACTTTGGCCAGGGCGCCATGGTCAAATCCTTCGAGGATGCCACGATGAGCCTCAAGGAAGGCGAGATTTCCGGCGTCGTCGAGTCCGATTTCGGCTTCCATATCATCAAGCTGACCGGCATCCATGCCGCCAAGGAAAAGCCGCTGGCCGATGTGCGCGGCGAAATCGAAGCCGAACTGAAACGCTCGGCCGGCTCCCGCAAGTTTGCCGAAGCCGCCGAAACCTTCAGCAACATGGTTTATGAGCAGGCTGACAGCCTCAAGCCGGTAGCGGAGAAGTTCAAGCTGACCATCAAATCCTCCGATTGGCTGGGTCGCCAGGCCAATCCGGCGAATGGCGTGCTCGGCAACGAAAAGCTTCTGGCTGCGCTGTTCTCGGAAGATTCAGTCAATAACCGGCGCAATACCGAGGCCGTGGAAACGGCCGCCAATACCCTGGTGGCAGCGCGTCTGGTCGACTACAAGGCCAAGGCATTGCAGCCCTTCGAAGGCGTCAAGGCGAATATCGAAACCCTGCTCAGAAGCAAGGAAGCGATGGTGCTCGCCAGCAAGGACGGCGAAGCACGGCTGGACGCCTTGAAGAAGGGCGAGGACAAGCTGGTCTGGGGGACTGCGAAAACCGTGTCGCGGGTAGACGCCCGCCAACTGCCGCAAGCTGCCGCGCAATCGGTTTTCCGTATGGAAACGGGCAAACTGCCGTCCTATACCGGCGTCGAACTGCCCGGTTCAGGCTATGCGCTGTACAAGCTGACTAAAATCGATGCCGGCGAAAAGCTCAGCGATGCAAGCAAGCAAGGGATGCTCAAGCAACTGGGCAATCTGGCCGCGCAGGAGGAAGTCCAGCTCTACCTGGCCGCCTTGCGCAGCCGCTACAAGGTGGAAGTCAATCAGGCTGCTCTCGAATCCAAGGACAAGTAAGCCGCAGTTGAATGACAGAGAGCGGGCTGCGGCCCGCTTTTTTTATGGTTGTCGGCACATGAAAAACGCCGCCCCGTTTTCACGGGGCGGCGTTTTTGATTTTGAGCCTTTTTTCCGGTTGACCGTAGGGGAACCCGGGTCGCAGGAAATCCTCAGGCCGGCAGCGGGTCGGCGTTGCCCAGGGCAACGGTGTTCATGCCGCCATCGACGTACATGATCTCGCCGGTAATACCGCTGGCCAGATCGGAGAGCATGAAGGCGGCGGCGTTGCCGACCTCGTCAATGGTCACGTTGCGACGCAGCGGAGCATTGTGCGAGTTGTAGGCGAGCAGCTTGCCGAAGTTGCCGATGCCGGAAGCGGCCAGGGTCTTGATCGGGCCGGCCGAAATGGCGTTGGCGCGAATGCCTTCAGGGCCGAGGCAGAAAGCCAGGTAGCGGGTAGCCGCTTCAAGGCTGGCCTTGGCCAGACCCATGGTGTTGTAGTTCGGCATGGTGCGCTCGGCGCCAAGGTAGGAGAGGGCCAGCGCGGCGCTCTTGCGGCCCTGCATCATCGGCCGCGCGGCCTTGACCAGGGCCGGGTAGCTGTACGACGAGATTTCGTGGGCAATGCGGAAGGCGTCACGGGTGATGCCGTTCAGGAAGTCGCCTTCAATCGCTTCGGTCGGGGCGTAGGCGATGGAGTGAACCAGACCGTCCAGACCATCCCAACGTTTGGCCAGTTCGACGAAGAGATTGTCGATTTGTTCGTCGCTGCTGACGTCGACCGGAATCGTGATGTCGCTGCCGAATTCGGCAGCAAATTTCTTGATGCGGTCTTCGAAACGCTCGTGTGTTGTTCTCCCTAAGGGGTTTAGCCGCAGGATTATAAACCGGGAAACAGTGATTCGCGTTATGCGAACACCGTTTCCGGGTCTGGGCCTACATATTCGGGTAAGTCGGGCCTTCGCCGCCTTGCGGCACCACCCAGTTGATGTTCTGGGTCGGGTCCTTGATGTCGCAGGTCTTGCAATGCACGCAGTTCTGCGCATTGATCTGTAGGCGCGGATTGGCTCCGCTTTCGTCACGCAGGATTTCATAGACGCCAGCCGGGCAGAAACGCTGCTCCGGCGCGTCGTATTGCGCCAGATTGACGGCGATCGGCACGCTGGCATCCTTCAAATGCAGATGGCAGGGCTGGTCTTCCTCGTGATTGGTGCTGGATAGGAAGACGGAGGACAGACGGTCGAAAGTGATGACGCCATCCGGCTTCGGATAGGCAATCGGTTGGCATTCGGAGGCCGGTTTGAGTTTGGCGTGATCCGGCGTGCGATTGTGCAGCGTCCACGGCGCCTTGCCGCGCAGCACGACCTGGTCGATGCCGAACATGATGGAGCCGAGTGCCAGCCCCTTGTTCATCCACGGTTTGAAGTTACGTGTTTTATGAAGTTCATCGTATAACCAGCTGTTTTTAAACGACTCCGGATAGGCCGTCAGTTCGTCGCGCTGGCGTTCGCCAGTCAGCGCTTCGAAGCAGGCTTCGGCCGCCAGCGAGCCGGTCTTGATGGCGCAGTGTGAGCCCTTGATACGCGCCGCATTGAGAAAACCGGCGTCGTCGCCGATCAGCACGCCACCCGGGAAAGTCAGTTTGGGCAGCGACTGCAAGCCACCGGCGGTCAGGGCGCGGGCGCCGTAAGCGATGCGTTTGCCGCCTTCGAGGAATTTGCAGATTTCCGGATGCGTCTTGAAGCGCTGAAATTCTTCGTAGGGGGCCAGATGCGGGTTGCTGTAGCCGAGGCCGACAACGAAGCCGACGGCGATCTGGTTGTTTTCCAGGTGATAGAGGAAACCGCCGCCGTAGGTGTCCGGCTGCATCGGCCAGCCGCCGCTGTGGATGACCAGGCCAAGTTGGTGCTTGTCCGGATCGATTTCCCAGAGCTCCTTGAGACCGATGCCGTAGGTTTGCGGATCGACGCCGTCGCGCAGGTTGAACTTGGTTTCGAGTTGCTTGCCGAGATGGCCGCGGCAGCCTTCCGCAAAGAAGGTGTATTTGCCGTGCAGTTCCATGCCCATCTGGAAATTCGGGCCTTCGGAGCCGTCGTGCAGGCGGCCCATGTCGCCGGTCGCCACGCCTTTGACGGCGCCGTTCTCGTCGAACAGCACTTCGGCACCGGCAAAACCGGGGTAGATCTCGACACCGAGCGCCTCGGCCTGTTCGCCGAGCCAGCGACAAACGTTGCCGAGCGAAATGACGTAGTTGCCTTCATTGTGGAAGCAATTCGGCAACAGGCTGTTCGGCACCTTGGTGGCACCGGTTTCGGAAAGAATGAAGAAACGGTCTTCGGAGACCGGCGCATTGAGCGGGGCGCCGCTTTCCTGCCAATTGGGTAGCAGTTCGCTCAGGGCGCGCGGGTCCATGACGGCGCCGGAAAGAATATGGGCGCCGATTTCGGCGCCTTTTTCGATCAGGCAAACGCCCAGATCGCTTCCTTTTTCTGCCGCCAGTTGTTTGAGGCGAATCGCCGCGGCCAGGCCAGCCGGACCGCCACCAACGATAACGACGTCGAACTCCATGGATTCGCGTTGCATGCTGTCTCCTGATTTTATTGTTGACTTGATTTCAATACGGTACAGTATGGAAATATTTTGATCAACCCCACTCTAGTATTCAAGTTTATGGACCACAAGAAAAAGCTCATTCACGTTACGAAGATGCCCATTCGTTGGGGCGACATGGACGCCTACGGGCACGTCAATAACACGGTGTATTTCCGCTACATGGAGCAGGCGCGGGTCGAGTGGATCGAGGAGATGAAAATTCCCGTTCGTCTTGGCGGCGCCGGGCCGGTGATCATCAATGCCAGCTGTACCTTCCTGATTCCGATGACTTACCCGGGGACCGTCGAGGTGCGCACCTTTGTCGGCGCCATCGGCCGCTCCAGTTGTCAGACTTACGTTGAAATGCGCATCGAAGGTGATGAGCGCATTTATGCCGAGGGGGCTGCCAAGGTAGTCTGGATGGATACGCAGACTGGAAAATCGGTGCCTTTGCCCGATCACGTGCGGGCTTTGCTCGAAGCGGAGTAAACTCGGCGCCCATCGCATCGTCGAAACAAAAGAGCATGGGCAAACGAAAAGTCTGGGAAAAACTGCTGTCGAGCGAACGCTTGGGGGCCGGCAAGGCGCCCGGTACGGCCGAGCGAACGGCCTTCCAGCAGGATTACGACCGCATCGTCTTCACCTCCGCCTTCCGGCGCATGAAGGACAAGACCCAGGTTTTCCCGCTCTCCAAGAGTGATTACGTGCGCACCCGCCTGACGCATAGCCTGGAAGTCAGTTGTGTCGGCCGCTCGCTGGGTGCTGTGGTCGGCCGCGAGATCATCGCACGACACGGCCTGCAGCATGTCGAATCCGGCGATTTCGGCGCCATCGTTGCCGCCGCCTGCCTGGCCCACGATATCGGCAATCCACCCTTCGGCCACGCCGGCGAGGATGCCATCCGCGAGTGGTTCCGCCATTCCGGCTTGCTTGATCGCCACCAATTCACATCAGCACAGAAAGCCGACTTCGAGCGCTACGAGGGCAACGCACAAGGTTTCCGCATCGTCAGCCGGCTGCAAAGCCCGGCCAACCCCGGCGGCCTGCAACTGAGCAGCGCGGTGCTGGCGACCTTTACCAAGTATCCGCGCCCATCGCATCTCGATACTGATCTGGATGGCAAGAGCGGCAAGAAATTCGGCTTCTTCCAGCAGGATGCCGATAATTTCAGGCAAGTTGCACGGTCAACCGGATTAATCGAGCGAATTCCAAATGCCGCCTGGCACCGTCATCCCCTGGCTTTTCTCGTCGAAGTGGCGGACGACACCTGCTATTTGATCGTCGACCTCGAAGATGCCGCCCGGCTCGGCTTTGTGCCCTACAAGGATGCCGAATGCCTGCTCGCCGACCTGGCCGGCAACACTATCAATGGGGCTCGGCTGCACCATCTGCACGACCCCAAGGAACGCCTCGAATACCTGCGCGCCAAGGCTATCGGCTGCCTGCTCGAAAGCGCCGCCGCAGTCTTCCTCGAAAACGAGGATGCCATCCTGAGCGGCAAGTTCGACAACGAACTGCTCGAAAGCTCGCCCATCGCCCATCCGCTGCAGGCCATTCTCAAGCTGGCCAAGGAAACCATCTACACCGCCCGCCCGGCGCTAGAGATCGAAACCGCCGGCTTCGAAGTGCTCGGTGCCTTGCTCGGCTTATTTACCAATGCGGTCGAGGCGAGGGCAGGGCACGCCCGCTACACGACTCGCGAGCGCATGCTGCTCAATCTGTTGCCATCGCAGTTCCTTGGCCACGATGGCGAGCCGGATGCCGATCCGTACATTCGCCTGCTCCAGGTCGCCGATTTTGTCGCCGGGATGACCGACTCCTACGCCGTGGACATGTACCGCAAATTGAAGGGTTTCGACCTGCCGACCTGAGCGAGTCAGTCGAAGAGCAGTGCTGCGGCAACCTTGCGCCCTTCGGCGGCGAGTATGTTGTAGGTTCGGCAGGCTGCTTTCAGGTCCATGATTTCCAGGCCGATCCCGGCCGGGGCAAAGGGGCGAAGCAGGCCGCCCGGCGGGAAACGCAGCGTCCGGCCGGTCCCGAGCAGGACGATTTCAGTACCCAAACCCAACAGAATCTGCATGTCTGCTTCGCTCAAGGTGGCGACGGTCGCGGTGGTCCATGCGGGGATGACCGACTCGGGTAGCAGAATCAGGCTTTTCTCGTGTTTTTCGTGGTTGACCGCAGCATAGTCGTCGCCATAGGCGGTAAAGAGGTTGAGTCCTGCGGTATTCGAAATGTGAAGTTTCACGGCCCGATTCTTCCGAAAAGCCCGCCAAAATTGCGGTGCACCATACGATAAAGTAGGATTATACCTTTGGCCCTCGCGGGCCATGCGCCGCCAAGCCGGAAGATTCCAATGAAACATGTCAAGAAGTCCGCCAAACTCGCCAACGTCTGCTACGACATCCGCGGCCCCGTGCTGCAGAAAGCCAAGCAGATGGAGGAAGAGGGCCACAAGATCATCAAGCTGAATATCGGCAATCTCGCCGCGTTCGGCTTTGATTCGCCTGAAGAAATCCAGCAGGACATGATCCGCAACGGGGACGCCCAAGCACTACCTGTGCAACGAGGAAAAGGGCTGGTTGCCCGATCTCGACGATATCCGCAGCAAGATCAACGCCCACACCAAGGCGATCGTGCTGATCAACCCGAACAATCCGACCGGCGCCCTGTATCCGGATGACCTGCTGTGCGAAATCATCGACATTGCCCGTCAGCATCACCTGACCATCTACGCTGACGAAGTGTACGACAAGGTTTTGTACGACGACGCCAAGCACACCTCGATTGCCTCGCTGGCCGAGGATGTGCTGATGATCACCTTCAACGGACTCTCGAAGAATTACCGTTCCTGCGGTTATCGGGCCGGCTGGATGGTGGTTTCCGGCGACAAGCGCCATGCCAAGGACTACATCGAAGGACTGGACATGCTGGCCTCGATGCGCCTGTGCGCCAATGCACCGGGTCAGCACGGCATCCAGACAGCCCTGGGCGGCTACCAGAGTATTGACGATCTGATCAAGGATGGCGGTCGCCTGCGTCGCCAGCGCGATATCGCCCACGAATTGATCACCGCCATTCCAGGCGTCAGCTGCGTCAAACCGAAGGCAGCGCTCTACATGTTCCCCAAGCTGGATCCGAAGATCTATCCGATCAAGAACGATCAGCAGTTCATTAGCGAACTGCTGCAGGAGGAAAAGGTTCTGCTCGTCCAGGGCACCGGTTTCAACTGGCCGCACCCCGATCACTTCCGCCTCGTATTCCTCCCCCACGAGGACGATCTGCGCGAAGCCATCGGTCGTATTGCCCGTTTTCTCGAAGGCTATCGCAAGCGTCACGGTACCAACTAGTTGGGAGTTGCTGGCTGCTAGTCACTAGCGACTCCCAACCTCTGATTGCTAACAACTAACTACTCATAACCAACCACTAAAATGAAACCTATCAATGTTGGCCTTATCGGCATCGGCACCGTCGGCGGTGGCACCTGGACTGTTCTCAAGCGCAACGCATTACTGCCGTGGCCGACAAGAATGTCGAATTGGCCAAGCAGGTTACCGGCGGTGAAGCCCGGGTGACCGACGACGCTTTTTCGCTGGTCAACGATCCCGAAATCGACATCGTCGTCGAACTTATCGGCGGCTACGGCGTGGCCAAGGAAGTGGTCATGCAGGCCATCGCCAATGGCAAGCATGTCGTCACTGCCAACAAGGCTTTGCTCGCTGTCCATGGCACTGAAATTTTTAGCGCAGCCCAGGACAAAGGCGTCATGGTTGCCTTCGAGGCGGCCGTTGCTGGCGGCATCCCGGTCATCAAGGCGCTGCGCGAAGGCCTCAGTGCCAACCGCATCGAATGGGCGGCCGGCATCATCAACGGCACGACCAATTTCATCCTCTCCGAAATGCGCGACAAGGGCCTGTCCTTTGACGACGTGCTCAAGGAAGCCCAGCGTCTCGGTTACGCCGAAGCCGACCCGACCTTCGACATCGAAGGCGTCGATGCCGCGCACAAGGCCACGCTGATCGCCTCCATCGCTTTCGGCATTCCGGTCCAGTTCGACAAGGCCTACGTTGAAGGCATCACCAAGCTTGAAGCCTCCGACATCAAGTACGCCGAGCAACTCGGCTACCGCATCAAATTGCTCGGCATCGCCAAGCGTCGCGACAACGGTATCGAGTTGCGCGTCCATCCGACCCTGATCCCGGCCAAACGCCTGATCGCCAACGTCGAAGGAGCGATGAATGCCGTGCTCGTCAAAGGCGATGCCGTGGGTGCAACGATGTATTACGGCAAGGGCGCCGGCGCCGAGCCGACCGCTTCGGCCGTCATTGCTGACCTGGTTGACGTTACCCGCCTGGCCACTGCCGATGCCGCCCACCGTGTGCCGCACCTGGCTTTCCAGCCGGATGCCATGTCCAATCTGCCGATCCTGCCGATGAGCGAGATCGAGACCGGTTATTACCTGCGCCTGCGTGTCGAGGACAAGCCGGGTGTGCTGGCTGACGTGACGCGCATCCTGGCCGATCAGGGCATCTCCATCGATGCCATGCTGCAGCGCGAACCGGAAGAGGGTGAAGGCGAGACCGACATCATCATCCTGACCCACGTTTGCAAGGAAAGCGCTGCCGACGCAGCAATTGCAAAGATCGAAGCCTTGTCCGCCCAAAAAGGCAAGGTCAAGCGCATTCGTCTGGAAGAGTTGCAGTAAGCGCCATTCTATTGTCGAAATAAAACGGGAGCTTCGAGCTCCCGTTTTTGTTCCAAGGCTTGCGCCTGCAGCGGCCCATGGAATGTCGCGCATAATCCGATCATTGAAACCAGCCCCGATAATCGATGTTCTCTCTCCACGATCAGCTTCGTCTACGTGTGCCGCAGTTGCGGCTGACGCCGCTGTTGATGGCCGCCAACATACTGGTCTTTGGCGCCATGCTGGTGAGCGGGGCGGGGTTGTGGCATTCGCAGAACGGCGTCCAGTTGGCGTGGGGCGCCAATTTCGGACCGGCGACCCAGGATGGCGAGTGGTGGCGTTTGGGGAGCGCCATGTTCCTGCACTTTGGCCTGTTGCACCTTGCCTTGAACATGTGGGCTTTGTGGGACGGCGGGCAATGGGTCGAGCGGATGTACGGGCATTTCCGGTTTGCGGCGATCTATTTCGTGGCCGGCCTGACCGGCAATCTGCTGTCGCTGGTGTTTCATCAGGGGCATGCCGTGTCCGGCGGTGCATCGGGGGCCATCTTCGGTCTCTACGGAGCGCTGTTGAGCTATCTCTGGCTGGAGCGTTCGCGCATCCAGCGCGGCGAATTTCGCTGGCTGTTCTGGGCGGCCGTCGGTTTTTCCGTGGTCAGCATCGTTTTTGGACTGATGGTTCCGGGGATCGATAACGCTGCACATATCGGCGGTTTGATCGGCGGCTTGCTGATGGGGATACTGATCAAGCCGGAGGCCGGGGCGGCGGTCATGCAACGGCGGGCGAAATTGACGGCGGGTCTCGTATTCGTTGCGCTCGTCGGTGTCATGGCGGCCAACGTTCCGCAGCTGGCTTACCGTTGGAGCGATGAAAAACAGGTTCAGCAGGAGATCGGCGAGTTTTTGCAGGAGGATGCGGCAATCTCCCGCGCCTGGGAGAGCATCCTGCGTCAGGGGGAAAGGAAAGGGGCATCGTTTGAAGAACTGGCGGATGTCATCGAGTCGGTGGTGGCAGATCGCTACGAGCACAGTTTTGAAGAGCTTGCCGCCTTGCCGCGCGATGCCAACTTGCCATCGGCCCTGGCTGCCGAGCGGGTGACACGCTATGCCGAGCAGCGGCGCGACGCCTCGCGTGCCATGGTCGAGGGCTTGCGCGCCAAGGACCGGGTGCAGATCCGGAAAGCACTGGAACAGGCTAGACAATCGAGGACCGGCCAGTGATGGCGGCTGGATGGCCCGATCACGGAAGGGTTATTCCGATCAGGATCAAGGAAATGGCGCCGGCCGACGGGCAGAATCGTTGCCTGATGCCATCCCGGCATGCCTTTTCTGGAGCTCACATGCAAACCATCCACCCCGTCCATTCCTGCGACCGTCCGACCGCTGAAGCCCTGTACCCGTTTGATGCCCGCGGTATCGCCAAGCGTTTCCGTCATGCCGCCATTTTCGGCGCCCTTGATGCGCTGCAAGTCGGCGAAACCATGCGTTTCTGCAACGATCATGATCCCCTGCCGCTGCTGGCCCAGTTGCAGGCCCGTTATGGCGCCCACCTTTCGATCGAATACGTGCAGCGCGAGCCGGGCGCCATCGTCATCGATTTTTCCGTTGTTGGCTGAGTGATACAAACCGCGAGCCTGACCCTGCTTTCACTGGTGTGCAGCGCCATTCTGGCGCTGAGCGGGTTGGGTTCGCCGTTGGCGGTGGCGCATCTGGCGTTTGCCGTCGGCATCGTGCCGCTGATCTTTGCGGCGATGATGCATTTTGTCCCGGTCCTGACGCGCACCGGCGAGCCGGACAAGCGCCTGGCCAAATTGCCATCTGCCGCCCAGGCGAACGGCCTGGTGGCCGTTGCTGCGATGCAGGGCTGGCTGCCTTATGGCGCGGTTTACCTGGCTGCTACGGTCGACCTCGTTTTTGCCGCCATTTTGCTCAACTGGATCGCCTTGCGTGCCCGCGCCTCGCTGGGTTCGCCGCACCCCGGTTGGCGCTGGTACGGCGCCGCCCTCGGCTGCCTGATGCTGGCCCTCTCGGCGATAGTGCTGATTCCGCTGTGGCCGACCTATTGGCATGCCCTGCGGGTTTTTCACCTGCATCTCAACACGCTTGGCCTGGTCGGTCTGGCCGCGCTGGGCACTTTGCCGGTTCTTCTGCCGACAGCGCTTGGAATGGCCGATTCGGAAGCCGGCGGCTGGCTGCGTCGACGTTTGTGGCTGGCCGCTTCCGGGGCGCTGATGGTGGCAACCGGCGCCGCCATTTCCTGGCCATTCGCCGCCCCCGGTACGGCACTCATGCTGGTCGCCGCCCTCGGCCTGTTCGGGCAATGGGGCCGACGTTTCGGCATCCGGCGACTGCTTAGCGATGGCGTCAGTGCATCGCTGCTGGCCGCGGTTATCGGGTTGCTGCTCACCCTGGCGGCCGGTTTGCTGCACGGCGCCGGGATCATTTCGACGCGGCCGTCCTTGCTGGCCTGGGCGAGCGGTTTCCTGCTGCCCCTGGTGAGCGGTGCGCTGAGCCAGTTGCTGCCGGTCTGGCGCTGGCCCGGCCCGCAGACGCCGGAGCGCCTCCTGATGCGGCAAAAACTCGCGGCGTCAGGCCCGCTACGGGCCGGCCTGTTCGTCTCGTCAGCGCTGGCCTTGCTGGCCGGGGTGGAGGGGCTCGGGGCGGCCCTGGCCGCCTGCGGCATGGCCCTCTTTGTCGTTGCCGTGCTGCAAGCCGTGCGCGTCTCACGGTCGACGCGGTAAAATCCCGGTTTTTCGCCTTTCGGGTTTTCGCCATGCGCTACATTTCGACCCGCGGTCACGCCGCGCCCCAGTCCTTCTGCGACATTCTGCTCGGTGGCCTGGCGCCCGATGGCGGCCTTTACCTGCCGGAAAGCTACCCGCAGATCGGTCGTCAGGAACTCGATGCCTGGCGCCACCTATCGTATGCCGATCTGGCCTACGAAATTCTCGCCAAGTTCATCACCGACATCCCGGCGGCCGACCTCAAGGCGCTGGTCGCCAAGACCTACACTGCCCAAGTTTATTGCCACACGCGCAACGGCGGCGATGCGGCGCAGATCACCCCGCTGACCAAGCTTGAGGACGGCCTGTACACGCAGGAACTGTCCAACGGCCCGACGCTGGCCTTCAAGGACATGGCCATGCAGTTGCTTGGCAACCTGTTCGAATACGTGCTCGACAAGCGCAACGAGGCTATCAACATTCTCGGCGCCACCTCCGGCGACACCGGCTCGGCAGCCGAATACGCCATGCGCGGCAAGCACAACGTCAAGGTCTTCATGCTCTCGCCGGACGGCAAGATGAGCGCCTTCCAGCGCGCCCAGATGTATTCGCTGCAGGATGCCAACATCTTCAACATCGCCGTCACCGGCCTGTTCGACGACGCGCAGGATATCGTCAAGGCCGTCTCCAACGATGCCGAATTCAAGGCCAAGTACAAGATCGGCGCCGTCAATTCGATCAACTGGGCGCGCGTGGCGGCGCAGATCGTCTATTACTTCCAGGGTTATTTCCTGGCGACGAAATCAAACGACGAGCAGGTCGCCTTCGCCGTGCCGTCGGGCAATTTCGGCAACATCTGCGCCGGCCACATTGCCCACCAGATGGGCCTGCCGATCGCCCGCCTGGTGCTCGCCACCAACGAAAACGACGTGCTCGACGAGTTCTTCCGCACTGGCGTCTATCGCCCGCGCACCGCTGCGCAGACCAGCATCACCTCCAGCCCGTCGATGGATATTTCCAAGGCCTCCAACTTCGAGCGCTTCGTTTTCGATCTGGTCGGCCGCGATCCGGCGGTGGTCAAGGAACTGTGGGCCAAGGTCGACAAGGGCGAGGCTTTCGACCTGTCTGCTACGGTCAACTGGAAAAATTTGCCAAAATTCAAATTCGTTTCCGGCAAGAGCACCCACATCGACCGCATCAACACCATCCGTTTTGCCCAGGGCCGCTACAACGTCATGCTCGACACGCACACGGCTGATGGCCTGAAGGTGGCGCTCGAGCATCGTTTGCCCAACGTCCCGATGATCGTCCTCGAAACCGCCCAGCCGGCCAAGTTCGAGGAAACCATCCGCGAAGCGCTGGGCACCGAGCCGGTCCGCCCGGCCGATCTGGCTGGCATCGAGAACCTGCCGCAGCGCGTCGTGGTCATGGCGCCCGATGTCGCTGCCGTCAAGCAGTTCGTCGTCGATCACGTATGAGTTTCGACCACGAGGCGTTCTGGTCGGCCCGCTATCGCGGTGTCGGCGAGGAATACCTGTTCGGCACGGCGCCCAACAAGTTTCTCGCCTCGCAGGCCGAGCGCTTCGGTGACGGCATGCGCGTGCTTTCCGTCGCCGACGGCGAGGGGCGCAACGCCGTCTGGCTGGCCGAACAGGGTTGTCAGGTCACAGCGACCGAGATTTCGCCGGTGGCGCTCGAGAAGGCCGCCAAGCTGGCCCGTGGCCGGAATGTGACGGTCGACCTCGTGCAGGCCGATATTTTGAACTGGGAGTGGCCGCGGGAAGCGTTTGATGCCGTGGTCGGCATCTTCGTCCAGTTTGCCACGCCGCCCGAACGGCCGCGCCAGTTGGCCGGCATGAAGCAGGCGGTGAAATCGGGTGGTTTGCTGTTCCTCCAGGGCTATACGCCGAAACAGCTGGAGTACCGGACGGGCGGGCCGTCAGCGGTGGAAAATCTCTACACTGCGGAGATGTTGCGTGAGTTCTTTGCCGACTGGGAAATCGTCTCGCTGCATGAGCACGAGGACACGATTGAAGAAGGAACGGCGCATATCGGTCGCTCGGCGCTGATCGACCTTGTCGCGCGCAAACCCTAGAGGTAGATGACGGCCGGGAAAACGGCCACGGCCAGTACCAGCACCAGCCATTCCATGTTGCGCCGGGCGAGGAAGCCCGTGAAGTGCAGGATCAGGATGAAAATGGCGACGACGTAGAACAGCGCAAACAGCATCTGGAATTCCCCTGAATATTTTTTCTGGATCGTAGGACGCCTGATTATGACGGCTATCCGCCCAGAATTCTAGCCAACGAAGCGCATTGAGAGATCGAGTGCCTTGACGTCCTTGGTCAGCGCGCCGACCGAAATCCGGTCGACGCCGGTTTCGGCGATGGCGCGTATGGTCTCCAGCGTGACGTTGCCCGAGGCTTCGAGAACGGCGCGGCCAGCGTTGATGGCGACGGCCTGGCGGAGCAGGTCGTTATCGAAATTGTCGAGCAGGATCATCGTTGCGCTGGCATTCAGGGCCTGGTTCAGTTCGTCGAGGTTCTCGACTTCGACCTGAATGAACTTGCAGCGATCGGCGGCACTGGCTGCCACTTTGCGGGCGGCGTCCATCGCCTGGGCAATGCCGCCGGCCGCGTGGATATGGTTTTCCTTGATCAGGATGGCGTCCCACAGGGCCAGGCGATGATTGCCGCCGCCGCCGGCACGAACTGCGTATTTCTGAGCGATGCGCAGGCCGGGCAGGGTCTTGCGGGTATCGACGACCTGCGCCTTGGTGCCGGCGATCGCATCGGTGTAGATGCGCGCCTTGCTGGCCACCGCCGAGAGCAGTTGCAGGAAGTTGAGGGCGCTGCGTTCGGCGGTGAGCAGGGCGCGGCCGTTGCCAGTGATTTCACAGAGCAGTTGATTGGCCGCAATGCGCTCACCATCGGCGGCATGCCAGGTGATGCGGACGCTCGGGTCGAGGCGGGCGACGCATTCGTCGAACCAGGCCCGGCCGCAGAGTACGCCGGGTTCGCGGCAAATCACCGTGGCCTTGACCTGGCGTTCGCCGGGGACGAGGCTGGCGGTCAGGTCGCCAGCGCCAACATCCTCGGCGAGAGCGGCGGCGACGTTGCGGGAAATTTCGGCGGCGAGCGGGTAATCGAATTCGATGGTCATTGCGGATTCAGGTTGCGGTTGAGGGCGGGATTTTACAGCTTGCCGGTGCCGGCGACCCATTCGTTGAAGAGCGTGCGGGCGGCGTCGATGACTTCGCCAGCGGTCAGGCCGACCGGCCCGACGCCGTGGGCGACCAGGCGATCGGCCGCTGCGCCGTGCAGATGAACGCCGGCCAGCAGCGCCAGTTCGGGCGGCCAGTTCTGGGCGAGCAGGGCGACGATCAGGCCGCTCAGGACGTCGCCCATGCCGGCCGTGGCCATGCCGGGATTGCCTGTTGAATTTAGCCAAATTTTCCGGTTGACCGTAGCAATCACCGTTCCGCAGCCTTTGAGCGCCACATGGCAGCGATAGCGGCTGGCCAGCTCGACTGCGGCCTTGATCCGGTCATTCTGGACGTCGGACACCGTACAGCCGAGCAGGCGGGCGGCTTCGGCCGGGTGTGGAGTCAGGATGGCCGGGGCAGCACGCTTGATTAGGTAGCCTTCAAGGCGGCTGTCTTCGGCCAGCAGGTTCAGCGCATCGGCGTCGAGAAGGAGTTGAACCGGGGCTTGCAGGGACTGTTCAAGTAGTTGCACGGCTTCCGGCGAGCGCCCCAGGCCGGGGCCGCAGGCGAGCGCCTGAAGGTCGGTTTCGAGCAGCGTATCGGCCCGGCGCATCATGAGTTCCGGCTGGATCGGGTCGACGGCCGGGGCGTCGGCATCGAGCAGCCAGAGATAGACGCGCCCGGCGCCCAGCTTGAGCGCGGCACGGCCGGCCAGCAAGGCGGCGCCGACCATGGACCGGTCGCCACCGAGGATGCCGGCGCTGCCGAAGCTGCCCTTGTGCGTGTTGTTGCGGCGGGGTTTCAGATGGCTGGCGAAATCAGCCAGGGTGACGACATGGCCATCCGGTTCGACCTCGTCGGCCGGGTTCAGGGCGAGGTCGGCGATGCGAATCTCGCCGCAGCAATCGGGGCCGTCGGCGGTCAGCAGGCCTGGCTTGCCGGCAATGAAGGTGATGGTGTGGCTGGCCTCGATGCACGGGGCAAAGGCGACGCCGGTGTCGGCGTTGAGCCCGGATGGGCAATCGAGCGCCAGCAGCGGGCAGTTGTCGCGTTCGGCCAGGCGGTTGGCGGTGCTGATCGACTCGGCGTAGCTGCCGGCCGGGGCGCGGGTCAGGCCGATGCCGAACAGGCCGTCGACGATCAGCGACCAACGCACATCGTCGGGAATCGCTGCGCTCGTCACACCGCCGCTGGCGATGAAAGCCTGCCGTGCCGCCGCCGCATCGGCCGGGAGCCTATCGGCCTCCCCGGTAAAAGCCAGGCGCACGTCAAAGAAACGTTGGCGCAGCAGGCGCGCCACCTCGAAGGCATCGCCGCCGTTATTGCCCGGCCCGGCCAGGATGAGGACGGGATCATTGCGTTGGCCGGCGAGGCTGGCCGCCCATTCCGCGGCGGCCGCTCCGGCGCGCTGCATCAGGGCATCATGGGCATGCCGGCATTCGATCCGGCGCAGGCTTGGCGATTGGTAAAGCGCGTTCGGGTTCATGACGGGATTCTAGCGCCGGATGCCGGCCCGACCCACATGCATGAGAATCATCGCGAACAGTGCGTCCGGATCGATAGGTTTGGAGATGTGGTCAACCATCCCGGCTGCGAAGCAGGCATCGCGTTCTTCAGCCAGGGCGTGCGCGGTCTGGCCGATGATCGGCAGCTCGGGGGCCAGCTGGTGAATGGCCCGGGTCGCTTCGAAACCGTTCATGACCGGCATCTGGATATCCATGAGGACGACGTGGTAAGCCTGCCCGCCATCCCGGCGCACGGCGTCGACGGCCTGCTGGCCATCTTCGGCAAAGCTCGCCGCGGCGCCGACTTCGGCGAGAATTTCGGCCATGATGAAGCGGTTGATGTCGACGTCTTCGGCGACCAGAATCCGCAAGCCGGAGAGAATCCGGGGGCTGCTCGGGTAGTCAGCCACGGCAACCGGTCGCGGCACTTTTCTTCGCTCGGGGAGGACATAGGGCAGGCGCACCGTAAAACAGCTGCCGACACCGGGCACGCTGTCGACGCTGATCGTGCCGCCCATCAGGCGAACGAGGTGATCGGTGATGGCCAGCCCGAGGCCGGACCCGCCAAAGCGCCGGGTCGTCGAATTGTCGCCCTGCTCGAAGGGGTTGAAGATGGTGGTCAGCTGCTCCGGCGAGATGCCGATGCCGGTGTCGGTAATGCGGAACCGCAACTGGTCGCCGTCGAGGTCGGCTTCGAGGCTGACGCTGCCAGCGCTCGTGAATTTGACGGCGTTGGAGAGCAGGTTGAGCAGGATCTGACGCAGACGCAGCGGGTCGCTGCGGCACTCGGCCGGCAGGCTGTCGGCGCGGATCAGGCGGAAGTCGAGCCCCTTGCCGGTGGCGCGTTCCTGCAGCATCTCGACGCTTTCATCGAGAACGACGCGCAAGTCGACCAGCGTGTCCTCGATCTTGAGCATGCCGGCCTCCATCTTCGAGAAATCGAGGATGTCGTTAATGATGCCGAGCAGCAGCTTGCCGGAATGCTCGATCTTGATCAGCGCGTCGCCGGCCTTGCTGCCGCTTTCGGTGGCACGCAGGGCGATGTGGGTCATGCCCAGCACGCCATGCAGCGGCGTGCGGATTTCGTGGCTCATCTTGGCCAGGAATTCGCTCTTGGCCATCGCCAGGCGGATGGCATCGGCCCGTGCCAGCTCGAGATCGGCGGTGCGTTCCTCGACCAGTTGTTCGAGATGGTCGCGATACCGTTCGATTTCGGCGTCCTTGCGCGTATGTTCGGCGAGGGCATTGCGCAGTTCGTTCTCCATCGCCTTGATGTCGCTGATGTCGGCGACGAAGCCGCAGAAGATGATGTCGTTGTCGGCCCCGCGCTCGGGTACGGCGCGAATGAGCAGCCATTTGATCTGACCATCGGGCATGCACAGCCGGTACTCGTGGCGCCACGGGGCCAGACTTTGCGCTGCCGCTTTCAGCGAGTCGATAAAGACGTGAAAGTCATCCGGATGGACCATCCGGCGCAATTTCTCGGTGCTGTCACGAACCTCTTCCGGGGTGACGCCGTAAAGCTCCTTGATCGCATCGCTGGCGAACGGAAAGCTGCCATTTCCATTGGCGTCCAGGCGGTACTGGAAAACGACGCCGGGCACTTCCGAGACGATCTGGCGCAGGCGCTTGTTGGCGGCATGTTCGGCGGCCCTGGCCTCCTCGGCGATGATGACTTCCTGCAAGCCGTTGAAGGCGGTGGTCAATTGGCCGATTTCGTCGTTCTTGCGGACCGGCAGGGCCTGACGCGGCACTTCGCCGCTGCGCATCCGGGTCAGCAACTGCGAGGCTTCGGCCAGGGGCCGGAACTGCCGGCGCAGCCACCACCAGCAGATGATGGCGAGCACCAGGGTGAGGCCGGAGGAGACCATGATGAGGTGTCGTTCAACGGTGGCGATCGGCGCGAAGGCTTCGGCGGCGGGCAGGACCGACTGCATGAGCCAACCGGTGGCGGGTATCTGTTTGCTCGACGACAGTTCGAGCACCCCTCGCGAACTGCGCGCCAGGCCGGAGCCTTCGTAGCCATCGATGTAGCTGTCGTACACGGCATTGACGCCGGGCGGCGGGCCGACCTTGAGCAGTCGGCGCTTGTCCGAGGACATGACGTAGCTGCGCGTTTTGGGTGCGGTGATCAGGAAATCGCCGGTCACGCCGTATTTCGTTGCACCGATCTGATCGAGGAAATTCGCCTGATTCAGGTTGGTGACGCCGACGACGACGCCCACCACCTGTTTTTGCGCATCGTGGATCGGCGACATGATGGCAAAGATCGGTTGCTGGCTGTGTTCGCTGAACAGCGGATCGGTGACGGTCGCCCCGGCGCCGCTCAGCACGTGCCTGATCCCGGGATAATCGAGAAAATTGACGCCGGCGCGCCTGAGTTGGCGCGGAATGCTCGCCACCGCCATGCCCTGGCGATCGATGACGAGTATGCCCCAATTGAAAATGCTTTCGGGAAGCGGGTAGCGCTCCAGCCCGGCCTGGGCTTCCGGCGGCTTGCCAAGGTGGCTGACCTGATAGCCGTCGGCGATGGTCTGGATGATTTGCTGCCGTTCGCGGATCGAGCGGTCGAGTTCGTTGGCGATCACCGAGACTGTCGAGAACTGCTGCCGCGAAATGGTCGCCTCCATGTCGTTGCGCAGGGTATGGCCCAGTGAAAACGCGGCGCTCCACAGCACCAGCAGGCCAAGCAGCAGAACGCCGATAGTGATGCGCGTCTGCAGTGATCGCCAATCGAACAGGGCTAGCAGTGTCTTCATTGAGCTTTCTGAGTTTTTTGCTATTTTCGCCAGCTTACGGCGTCAGGATGGATTTCGCCAGAACGATGCTTGGACGGCAAATGCCGACGGAATCGTTTATCTGGAAGGCATGGCTGCCGGCCATGGCAATGGCCAGCGGCAGAGCGCTCAACCGGGCCGGTGTGCGACGGAAAACCGATTTGGTTTTTGGCCGTTTTTTCCGGTTGACCGTAGCAAACGGCATGGATGTACTTCAGGCCGCGGGCGGCAGCCTGACATCGGTCAGCGGTGCTGGTAGCCGGCCCGGCCGGCAAGGGCAAATCAAGACATCGGGGCAAAACAGCCGCGCGACCGATGTCTTCGCGGCAAAGCCTAGTTCAGGGCAGCCGACATCTTGCGCCGGAATTCGCGGATCAGGTCGTCGTACTGGTCGCTGCCGGCGAGGGCTTCGAACAGCGTGAGTAGCGCCTTGCGGCCGGCCCCTTCGTTGAAGGCGCGATCGCGGACAACGACCTCGAGCGCCGCTTCCATCGCGGCGCGAAAATCGCCCTGGGCGGCGTAGGCGCGCGACAGGTCGAGGCGGGCGCCGTGGTCGGCCGGGTTGGCAGCCAGCCTGGCTTCGAGTTCGGCTGTGTCGGCGGCGCCGGCGGCGAGTGCCAGGCGGGCGCGCAGGGCGTTGGCGCGGTCGGCTTCCTGGGTGTAATCGCCGGAGAGCAGTTGGCCGGCTTCGTCGTTGCGGCCGAGCTGCATCATGACGTCGACGGCGTCGAGCTGGATGGCCTGGTCTTCCGGCTTCTGCTTGCTGGCTTCGACCAGCTTGGCGAGGGCTTCTTCAAGCTTGCCTTCGATGACCAGCGCAGCCGCTTCGGCGCGCAGGTCGCCGCCTGGCGCGGGGGGCAGGGCGAAGCGGTCGAGGAATTCGCGGATCTGGCCTTCGGGCAGGGCGCCGTCGAATTGATCGACGAGCTGGCCCTGGAACAGGACCTTGACCGACGGAATGCTGCGCACGCCGAAATGCTGGGAAAGCTCGGGGTTTTCGTCAGCGTTGACCATGGCGAGCAGGAAGCGGCCCTTGTATTCCTCGGCCAGCTTTTCGAGCAGCGGCTTGAGCACCTTGCACGGCTCGCACCACGGCGCCCAGAAATGGTGGGGCCTGTGTGAATTAGAGTCGGGTGAATTCTACCGTCAGCTTCATGGCGACGGGAGAATGCAGGGAAAGCGTCTGGTTGCCGTTGCCAGCCAACCATTCGGCGAGGCGGGCCGGGAATTCGGGCGTGTCGGGCAGAGCTTCGCTTGCTGAGTCTTTCATTAACTGGAGGCTGGCTGGCGAGTTTTCAAGAGACGCGTGGCTCAAGGCCAGCCAGTGGCCGCTGGCGACATCGGCCGTGTGGTCGAGCTGGGCGCACAGCACCTGGGCACAACGACCTTCGTTGAGCCAGACGATGGCCAGGCTGAGCAGCAGCGACCAGTTTGCGATGCCTTGGCTGTCGAGCGGCAGATGCATGGCCGTTTGCAGGCCGGGCAGAAAGCTCTGGATCTGGGCGGCGGCGATGGCCGGCTGGGTAGCCAGGAAATCGTAAGGCATCGGTTCGGCGCCGCCGGAGCAGACTTCGTCGAGCAGGGTCAGCGTTTCGAGGCGCGGGCCGCTGGTCGATTGCCAGAGCAGGGCGGTTGGCAAGGCGCGGCGTTCGGCCGGCAGGCAGGCCAGGGCGCCGACCAGCGCCAGCTGGGTGAGCGGCGCGGCGCGGCGCAGCGGTTTGCCCAGCGTGGCACGCACGGCGGCCGGCAGCTCGGCGGGGGCGAAACTTTGGCTGAGGACGGTGGTCAGGCTGATCATCCGTGGCGCTCCACGATCAGGCTGGCCAGTCCGCCGCCGAAGCCAATCAGGTTGAGCAGGGCGCGTTCGATGTGTTCGGTGCTGCGCTCGACCATCGGGAACAGGGCGATTTCCGGATCGACCTTGGAAAAACCCGCGGTGGCGGGAATCTTGTCGGCAGCGAGACAGGCAAGCAGGGCGGCGAGTTCGGCCAGGCCGCTGGCGCCCAGCGTGTGGCCGAGGCCCGGCTTGAGCGAGATGAGCGGCGGCATATTCTGGCCGAAAACGCTGCGCAGGGCGTTGGCTTCGGCCAGGTCGGTGCCCGGCGAACCGGCGGCCTGCAGCTTGATCAGCTCGATGTCGGCGGCTTTCAAATTTGCCTCTTTTAGACAGTCGACCGTGACATCGGCAATCCTTGAGCCGTCGGGGTTTGGGCCGGTGGTCGAAAAGCCGTCGAGGCCAGTGCGCAGCCCGGCGATGCGCCAGGTAGCGGGTTTGGCGCTCAGGTAAACGGCGGCGACCGCCTCGCCGAGGACCAGACCGTCGCGTCGGGCATCGAAGGGGCGGCCAGCAGTGCGCGAGAGCAATTCCATGGCGGCGAAGCCGGCCAGCGTGCTGTCGTTGGCCAGCTCGACGCCGACAACGATGGCGTCGTCGATGAGACCGGCGGCGATCAGGCTGCGTGCGGCGTCGAGGGCAGAAAAGCCGGAGGTGCAGGCGTTCGAGAAACTGGTGCGGGGACCGTTCAGGCCCAGCCATTCGCCGATCTGGCGGCTGAATGCGGCGTTGGCCACTGGCAGGTCGAAAGGCGCACCGAGTTGTTCGAAATGGCCGATCTGGAAGGATGACGAGGCGATGAACAGCGGCGTTTCCGGTGGCAAGGGGCCAAGCTGGCCGGCGACCTGACGGAGCGCTTGTTTGGCTCGGACCTGCCAGTCTGTTTCTTCTAGCGGCAGTCCAAAATAGGGAAAAATCCGCTCCCCGAGTTTCCGTTGTCCGGCGTTGCATTCGCCATTCCACAGGGCGCTGGCGACGGCAGCAGGCGAATTGCCGCGAGCGCAAAGCAGGGCGGTTTTATTGATGAAGACCGGACGCGTCATGCGCGGCTGGCCAGCCAGGCGTCGAGGTGCTCGGCCATGTTGGCGACGCTGGACAGGATGCGGCGGGTTTCCTTACTGTCGGGCAGGCGCAGGCCGTAGGTTTTCTTGATCGCCATCGAGACCTGCAGGGCATCGAGCGAATCAAGCTGGAGCGGTGCTTCCGGCCCGAAGAGGATTTCGTCGTCGGTGATGTTGGCCGGGTCGCAATCCTTGTCGCAGGCTTCGACGATCAAGGCTTTGAGGGCGAGGCGGAGGTCGGTGGTCATGCGCTTTGGCGGCGGTTGAGCCAGGTCGCGGCGGCGAGTGCCAGGGCGGCGCAGGCGAGGAGTTTGACGAGGTCGGGCAGGATGGCGGCAAAGTCGCCGTGGCGCAGCATGACGGTATGGAAACCGTTGAGCGCCCAGGCCATCGGCGACCATTCAGCGAGTGCCTGCATGGTGCCCGGCATCATGAACTTGGGGACCATGATGCCGCCGATGGCGGCCATCAGGATGTTGCCGACGCCGCCGATGATCGTGGACTGCTGCGTCGTCTGCGCCAGGCTGGCGACGAGCAGGGCGCAGGCGACGGCGGCCAGGCTGACAGCGGCGGCCACCAGCCAGCAATGGAACAGCCCGGCGCCGGTGGGCATGACAAGCGCCTCACCGCCAAAAAGCGGGACGCCCCAGATGCCGACGGCGACCATCAGGACGGCCTGAATTTGATTGACGACGAAAAAGGGTACTAGCTTGCCAAGCAGCACGTCGCGGAACGGTACGCCCATGGCCGCGAGGCGCTGCAGCGTGCCTTGCTGGCGTTCGGTGATCAGGATGGCGGAAATCGGGATGACGACGAAGAACATGGCGAAAACCAGCCAGGCCGGCACGTTTTGCTGCACCGACGAGGGCGGACGGATGCTGCGGTCGTTCTGCACGGCGGTGCTGACGATTTCGTCGGGCCAATCGCGTTCAGCCGGACGGGCGGCCGTCGGCAGGCCGAACAGCTTACCGGCGCTGTGCGTCAGTTCGTCGGCCCGCAGCATGCCGAGCGCGGCGCTGGTCTGGTTGCGGAAGGCGAGTTGCAGCGCCGGGTTCAGGGTCGGATCGACCATCAGGGGCAGCGCCTCGGTGGCCTGGCCATCGGCCCCGGCCGGGGTCAGCAGGCGTTCGCCGAAGCCCTTGGGCAGGACCAGTGCCAGCGCGTAGCGGCCGGCGCGGATATCGGCGCGGGCGGCGTCGGTCGTCGCCGGATCAGCGACGCGACGGAAGCTGCCGGTTTTGCCCAGGCGGCGGGCCAGCGATTGCGAATGCGGGCTGCCGTCGAGGTCGACAATGGCGTAGGCCACGTCGATGGCCGCGCCGGGCATGAAGGCATCGTGCAGCGCCATGGTCATGACCAGGATGAAGATGATGGGCATGACGAAAAGGGCGGCCAGCCCGTGCCGGTCGCGCAGCAAGGCCAGGGTTTCCTTGGTCCACAGGGCAAGCAGGCGGGTCATGTTCGGCTAGTCCCGCAATGAGCGCCGGGTCAGGCGCATGAAAAGCTGTTCGAGATTTTGCCGTCCGACGTGCAGCTGGCGCACGGTGCAGCCAGCTATGGCCAGTTCTTCGAGCAAACGGGCCACTTCCACGGTCGACCGGAAAAATAGGCCAAATTTGAAATGGCCGAGATCGGTCGCCGCGTAGCGTTCGGCCAGGGCGGGCGGCAGCGGCTGGTCGAGCTCGATTTCGGCGCTGCTGTCGGCGGTGGCCAGCAGGTCGTCGAGCGTGCCTTCGCTCAGGACGCGGCCCTGGTCGAGGATGGCGACACGCTGGCAGATGGCCTCGACCTCTTCCATGTAGTGGCTGGTGTAGAGCACCGTGGTGCCGGCGGCGGGCAGGGCGGCGATGGATTCGAGCAGGAAGCTGCGCGACTGCGGGTCGACGCCGACGGTGGGTTCGTCGAGCAGGAGCAATTGCGGCCGGCCAAGCAGGCCGATGGCCAGGTTGAGGCGTCGGCGCAGGCCGCCGGAAAGCTGCTCGGCGCGTTTGCCGGTGACTTGTTCGAGCCGGGCGAAGGCGATGGCGGCGTCGATCTGCGTTTTGGCATCACGGCTGTTCAGGCCAAGAACGCCAGCGAAGAAACGCAGGTTTTCGGCCACCGTCAGCATCGGGTAGAAGGCGTAATCCTGCGGCACCAGCGAAATGGCGCGCGGGTTGGCGGCGCGGGCTTCAGCCAGCGGCTGGCCATTGAGCGAAATATTGCCGTCGGCTACGGTCAACAGCCCTGCAAGCAGCGAAATGAGCGTCGTCTTGCCAGCGCCATTCGGGCCGAGCAGGCCGTAAATGCCGCCAGCTGGAATGTTCAGCGATACGTCCTGCAACGCCGGGGCGGCGGCATCGCGATAGCGGTAGGAAACGCCATCGACCTTGAGCATCAGGCGGCGCGACGCAGATCGCGGAAGAAAACCTGCTCGCGGTCGGCGATGGCGCGCAGCTTGTCGGCCAATTTGCTTGGATTGAGCGGCTCGCGGTCGCGGATCATGCGGGCCGTGGACAGCGCGAATTCGCGCCACTCGTCGCCGATGTCGACGAGCGTTTCGGATAGTTCATTGAGCGCCGGGCGAGCCAGCCGTTCGGCCGCTTCCTGCAGGAAGGCGGCGTAAATGAAGCGGAAACCGCCGCCACCCGTGCCGATTTCTTCCTGCATGCGGACGACCTGGCCGATGAACATCTTGGCCGCGGCTGGCTTGCCTTGCGCGTCAAGCCGCTCGATGGCATTGGCCAGCCGCCGGATGCCGCGGACGCCGATGATCGGGATCGGTGAATCGAGCAGTATGCGCGTCGTTTTCTTGATGGCCTTGGGCAGGACTTTGGCCCAGTCGGGCTCGGACGGCTTGCCTTCCGGGTAGTAAAGCAGCCCCTTCGGGGCCAGCACGCCCTTGGCAAAACGGGCGCGACGCAGGTCGGCCGGGGCGCAGGTGACCGTTGTTTCGACCACCGGATCGGACAATAGATAATCGCCGCTCGCCGCATCGCGGCCATAGGCCAGCACATTGTGGGCGTTGAAATGAAAGCGCAGGTCTTCCGGCATATACGGCAGCCAGAATACCGAGGTTTGCATGCCGACCAGCTGACCGGCATCGAGCAGTTCATTGAGGCGCTGTTCGCCAGCTTCCGGGCTGCGGAAGGTTTCGAAACGCATCTTGAGGCCGAGCGGTTTCTGCAGGCCCTTGATGATGAACTTCGGTGGCATCCGGTAGGCGACCAGCGGCAGGCCATTGATTTTGATGATTGGCAGATAGGCGAAGGAGAGTGCCGACGACAGGCCGAAAGCCATCGCTTCCGAGATCGGCAGGCCGAGATGGCGCAGCATCGACGACATGACGCCGCTTTCGCAATGGGAAGCGTGGCTGTGCTGGAATTCCATCAGTCGGCCTTTTTAAGTTGCTCGACGCTCAGGCCCATGGCGTCGCCATAGCGCTGGAGCAGCCCGGCCGAAAGGCCCTGGAAGATGTCGGGCCGGAAATGGCGGCGGATGCGCCATTGCCACAGGCCGGTGACTTGCGACAACAGCGGCACGTCCATGCGCGCCTTGTGCATGTGGTATTCGAGCGCCGATGTCTGGCCGGCGATGACACGCTGGCGGGCATCTTCGGCCAGTCGATTGAGATCCTCGACGGCTTGCCGGGTGACGATTTCCTCGACCTCCCAGCCGGCCGACTGGACGATGTGCAGCTTGCCGTCGGCGCCGCGCGCGTACATTGCCTTGCGCTGGCCGCCCAGCGTGCTGTTGCCTTCCTGCGGGACTTCCCTATCAAGCATGATCGACTGCCGTCAGGTGCATCAGCGAGCCGGTGAAACGGCCGCTTTCCGGGATGAAACAAAGCAGGCGGTCGCCATGTTTGAGGCGGCCGCTTTTGAGCAGTTCATCGATCATGATGTAGATCGAAGCAGAACCGGTGTTGCCCTTCGTTTGCAGATTGGTGAACCATTTTTCCTGGGCAATCGGGAAGCCGACCGCGGCCATGCAGTCGGCCATCGGCTGGCGGAAGTACTCGGAAGACATGTGCGGCAGGAACCAGTCGATATCGGCTGGCTTCACATCACGGGTGCGCTGCATTTTTTCCAGCGACTTGCCAATGGTCTGGTAGGTCACTTCGGCATTGAGCAAACGGACATCCTGCTTGACCGAGAAAATCGACAGCGTCGCGCGCTGTTCCTGAGAATAGTGCTGCCAGCCCTGCAGCGAACCGTCGCCGAGCTTCTCGCCGCCGGCATACATGCAGACTTCCATCGTGTTGGCCTGCGACAGGATGTCGATCCAGTCGATGCGCAGCGACAAGCCGTCAGGGCGCGGCTGATCCTGGAGCAAAAAGGCGCCGGCGCCGTCGGACAGCATCCAGCGCAGGAAATCCTTCTCGAATGCGATTTCCGGATTGGTTTCCAGTTCGGCTACCCGGTGTTCCGATTCGGCGGCGAAATTGCGGGCATGCAGGATGCTGGAGGAAAGTTCGGAGGCGGTGGCGACCGCGTTGCGGGCCTGCCCGGACAACACGCTCATCCAGGCATATTTGAGCGCCGTGATGCCGGCTACGCAGATGGCGGCGGTCGACACCACTTCGCAGGCCGGAATGCCCAGTTCGCCATGCACCATGACGCCATGGTTGGGCATGATCTGATCCGGAATGGTCGTGCCGCTGACCAGGCAATCGATATCGTCGGGGGAAAAACGTTCGCAGGCCAGGCCACGCACGGCTTCGGCCGTTAGCTGGGCGTTGGTGTGAGTCGGGGCGCCGGTCACCGGGTCGATGGCGTAGTGGCGCTGGCGAATGCCGTTGTTGCGCAACACGATGCGCCGGGCGCGCGACGGCTTGCCGGCGATCATGCCCAGCACTTTTTCGATGTCGTCGTTGCCGACCGGCGGATTCGGCAGAAATGCCGACGTACCGTTGATGTAAACCTTGCCGCTAGGGTGCATATTTTTGTAAGTTGAATTCCTGCGAGCCGGAAGGCTGCTCCAGTTCGGCCTTGAGCCGCTCAAGCTTCGGTCTGAGCAGCGGGGAAAGTAACCATTGTAACAACAGGCTTATTGGAACGACGGTGACGATCAGCGTAATCAGGTAGGCAACGAAAAGTAAAAGCGCTGGCCACCGTCGCCACTGGCCACGTTTTCCAAATCGTCGGACCAGTTTCGACCAGACGCCGAAAGCCCGCCGGCCGGCGCGTTCGCTTATCGCCAGGCGCGGATTGACGGTGACTGCGCGTAGGCCAGCCAGCATCGGTTGCCCCGATTTTTCCTGGTCATTGTTCAGCCCGTCGGCCAAGGCCAGCCCGAATCGGCCGGCCAGGCGGATTTCTTCGGGAGAAACGCCGGCCGGAGGCAAGCCAAGAAAGCCGTTCTTTTTTCCGGTCCATACCCAGCGCGGCGTGGTAATGAAGGTGGCCAGCGGATGGCCCTGATCGGTAAATGCCAGATGATCGATCAGGCGGCCGCCGGCATCGGCAATCAACTGCTTCATTGTTTCCTGAGCCGACAGCCACATGTTGCGGCAGGCAACCAGCGTGATGACCGGTTTGCCGCAGATCAGCTGCCGGCCTTCGGCGCTTTGCAGGAAAGCCGTCATCGGTAGCGCAGGGGAGAGATACCAGACCTGGTAGGTCAGGATTACCAGATCGAAGGGGGTATCAGCGGCGATGCCCAGCGGGCGCAACGGCGGCGCATCGAGTTGAACGCACTCGGGGAAGGCGTCGAAAAACTCGACAATCGGCCAGGGAAACGGAAAGGGTTTCGCCGGCACCAATGTTTCGAGATGTACTTCATGCCCGGCCGCGCGCAAAGGAGCGACGACCCGCTGGGTAATGTCCGAAAGCTGTCCGGTTTGAGAGAAATTGACGACGAGAACGCGTTTCAAGAGGCATCCGCTAAGCTGGCTAACCCGTGATTCTAGCAAATCGGCCAGGTATGACGGATATCTGACGTATTCCATCCGCAATGGTGATTTTGGTCGCGACGCTTGGGGTTTTTGACCCTTATCGGCTATGATTCTGCTTTCCCGCAGCCTGTCTTTCCATGACCAAATTTGTTTTCGTTACGGGTGGTGTCGTGTCCTCATTGGGCAAAGGCATCGCCGCCGCGTCGCTCGGGGCCATTCTGGAATCCCGCGGCATCAAAGTCACCCACCTCAAGCTTGACCCCTACATCAACGTCGACCCCGGCACGATGAGTCCTTTCCAG
>PHCH01000064.1 GCA_002840785.1 Betaproteobacteria bacterium HGW-Betaproteobacteria-4
CTGATAGCGGCGGCGGAACTGGGCCACCGTCGAGTCGCGCATGTCGTGATGATGAAAGCGGCCGAGCAGGTCGTAGAGCACGCCCAGGCGCAAGGCGCCGTCGGCATAGGTCATGCGTTCGATGCCGAGTTCTTCGAAGATCGCCGACATGATCGCCACGCCCCCCGGGAAGACCGGCAGGCGGTCGCCCTTGACGCCTGGCAGGTCGAGCGCTTCGGCCGATCCGGCCTTGACGAGCAGGGTGCACAGCCGTTCCAGACCGACCCGCGTGATGCCGCTTTCGTTATTCGGATTCAGGCCGTTCAGCTCGAGCACATCGGCAATCGCCCGCGCCGAACCGGACGAACCGACGGCTTCCTTCCAGCCCACACGCTGGTAGTCAGCGGCGATCAGCTCGATTTCCTTGGCCGCCGCCACCTGCGCCTCGCGCAGACGTTTGCGGTCGATCCGGCGATCCGGGAAGAAGCGCAGCGTGTAGCTGACGCAGCCCATGTACAGCGATTCCATGAGCTGCGGCTCGTGGCGTTTGCCGATGATGAATTCGGTGGAGCCCCCGCCGATGTCGATGACCAGCCGCTTGTGCGCCGCCGACGGCAAGGAATGCGAGGCGCCGATGTAAATCAGGCGGGCCTCTTCGCGGCCGGCGATGATTTCGATGGGAAAACCGAGCGCCTCTTCGGCCTGAGGCAGGAAATCGAAGGCGTTCTTGGCAATGCGCAGGGTGTTGGTCGCCACGGCCCGCACGGCCCCGCGATCCAGCCCGCCGAGCCGTTCGCCGAAACGGCGCAGGGCGTCAAGGGCGCGGGCCTGGGCCGCCACGTCGAGACGCTTGTCCGGCATCAGGCCCGAGGCCAGACGCACCGGCTCCTTCATGGAATCCAGGGTGTAGATCTGGTTGTCCACAACCCGCCCGACCTGCAGACGGAAGCTGTTGGAGCCCAGATCGACGGCGGCGACGGTTTCGTAAATCATTTTTGCTAAAGCCACAGAATGCTCGGATTGGCCGGCATTCTACCACCCGGCCCGGGGACGGATTGTGACGCCGGAACAAACGCCGTCAATAGGCCCGACTGCTACGGTCAACCGGAAAAAATGGCCAAAAATGAAATGCCGGACGCAAAAAAGCCCGCCGGTTTTCGTCGGCGGGCTTGATCATGCAAGGTCGGCGCTTAGCTGGCCAGCGCGTTCTTGATCTGTTCGAGCGTAGACGGATCGTCGATGGTTGTCAGATCGCCCGGATCGCGGCCTTCGGCCAGCGCCTGCAGCGAACGGCGCAGCATCTTGCCGGAGCGGGTCTTGGGCAGACCGGTCACGAAGTGCACGCGAGCCGGACGGCCAATGGCACCAAGAATGCCGTCGACCGTGCCGAACACTTCCTTCTCCAGCGCCTTGACCAATTCAGGCGTGGCGACCTTGGAAGCATCCTTCACAACGGCGAAAGCCATCGGCACCTGCCCCTTGAGTTTGTCCTCGACACCAACCACGGCCACTTCGGCAATCGCCGGGTGGTTCTGGATGGCTTCCTCGATTTCGCGGGTGCCCAGACGGTGACCGGCGACGTTGATCACGTCGTCGGTACGGCCGAGGATGGTGAAGTAACCGTCGTCGTCCTTGATCGCCCAGTCGTAGGAGGAATAAACCAGCGGATCCTTGAACAGCGTGAAGTAGGTCGACACGAAACGGTCGTCCTGACCCCAGACGGTCGTCAGGCAGCCCGGCGGCAGCGGCGGGATGACGGCGGCGATACCTTTTTCGTTGGCATCGCAGACCGAACCGTCTTCACGGAAGATCTGCAGGTTGTAGCCGTAAACTGGGAAGGATGGCGAACCGTACTTGATCGGGGTCTTTTCGACGCCGGGCAGCGCAGCCAGCATCGGCCAGCCCGTTTCGGTCTGCCAGTAGTTGTCGATGACCGGCTTGCCGAGCTCGGTCATGAACCACTCGTGGGTCGGCTGGTCGAGCGGCTCGCCGGCCATGAAGACGTGCTTGAGCGACGACAGGTCGTACTTGTGCATGAAGGCCGGGTCCCGGGCCGTAGATGATGTAGGAGTGGCCAACCACCCAGCCGATGTCGGAGGTCGAGAAGAAGGTTTCGCCTTCGCCGCCGCAGTAGATGTGCTTCATCGACGAAGCCAGCGCCACCGCGTAACCGCCGGTGTCGCGCTGCACGCCCTTCGGCTTGCCGGTCGTACCCGAGGTGTAGAGGATGTAGGACGGCTCGGACGACTCCAGCCATTCGCACGGCACCGTTGCATCCATGAACTTGGCGCGTTCGGTGGCGTAGTCAACATCACGACCGGCGACCTTGTTGAAAGCCTTGTCCAGACCACGATCGACCATCAGCACCTTGGCCGGCTTGTGTTCGGCCAGTTCGATGGCTTCGTCGAGCAGATGCTTGTAGGGAACCGCCTTGCCGCCACGCATGCCGGCATCGGAAGAAACGATCAACACCGGCTTGGCATCGTCGATGCGGGTAGCCAGCGAACCGGAGGCAAAACCGCCGAAGACCACCGAGTGGATGGCGCCGATGCGGGTTGCGGCCAAGATGGCGAAGGTTGCCTGGGCGATCATCGGCATGTAAATCAGGACGCGATCGCCCTTCTTGACGCCGAGGCTCTGGTAAATCGCCGCCATGCGCTCGATTTCGCGCTGCAGTTCGGCAAAGCTGTAAACCGTTTCCTCGTCGGTCTCCGTCGACACGAAGATCAGGGCACGATCGTTCGGACGCTTGGCCGCATGGCGGTCAACCGCGTTGTAACAAAGATTGGTCTTGCCGCCGACAAACCACTTGGCAAATGGCGGGCGGGAATAGTCGCACGGTCCAGAACTCATCCGGTTTTTCAATCGAATACTGGTGAAACTCTTTGTACGTCGCCATAAAAATTCCCTCTAGCTTGGTTTTCCTGCACAACTCACAACAAGAACGGACTAGTTGTTGTTCATTTTCCGTTCACACAAAAGGTACTCAATCTCTGCCACCGGCAAAGTCAGCCCCAATTCCTGATTCATCAAGCGCATCAAAGGCAACAGGCGCTCGGCCAGCGACGGCAGATGCGGAACCACCGCCGACTGCCGGTTGGCGGCCAGCAACTCCAGCGCATGCTGGATGGAAATCGGCCGCGAAGCCGGTGTCACGCCCCCCGACTCGGTCCTGTTACCGCCCGCCCGCATGGCCGCATGCATGCGCTCGCCGGCCAGATCGAGCAGAGCCCCGGCCGATGACACCAAATCCGTCGGCACGCTGGCCAGACCAATACTCACTGTCAGGGCCACGGTTTGCCCCTGAACCGACAGGCGAGCCACCTCGACCGCCTCGCGCACACGCTCGGCAAAGGTGGCGCAAAAGGCCGGTGCCGTGCCCGGTGAGACAACGGCAAACTGCCCGGCACCAAAATGGCCGAGGCTGTCTTCCTGGCGCATCTTGCCGGCCAGCATTTTGGCAAAGCGGTTGCCGACCTCCTCGGCAACCTTGACCCCGAGCCGCTCGCCCATGCTGTCGAAACCGTCAAAACCGAGCACCATCAAGCTGACATCGATGCCGTGCCGGGCCGCATGCGACATGGCCTGAGCCACCTGGAGTTCAAGATATTTCCTGGTAAACAATCCGCTCACCGGATCCTGAACCATTTGCTCGCGGCCGGCATCCAGATGTTCCTGCGCATCGGTCAGGACCAGCAGGTTTTTCAGGCGGGTCAATACCTCCGTACAACCCGCCCCCTTCGTAACGAAATCGG
Source organism: Betaproteobacteria bacterium HGW-Betaproteobacteria-4 (assembly GCA_002840785.1). Lineage (GTDB taxonomy): Bacteria > Pseudomonadota > Gammaproteobacteria > Burkholderiales > Rhodocyclaceae > Azonexus. Next base: position 3,735 of record PHCH01000064.1, read on the forward strand.
AAACCCCCAGCGCCTTGGCCTTGGCGCGTTCCTCCTCAGTTTCCTCTCCGGAAACGAGAATAAAAGGCAACTGCTGCAGCCGTCTCAACTTCGACGTCCGGACTCGCTCCAGCAATTCGTAACCATTCAGCTTCGGCATCTGAAGATCGGAAATCACCGCGCGAATGGAGTGATCGAGCACCAGCGTCTGCCAGGCCGCCTCTCCATCCCCCTCCTCGCGCACCTCGTAGTCGCCCTTCAGGTGCTGGATAAGTGAAATCCTGACCACCCGCGAATCGTCAACAACAAGGATGCGCGGCAAATCGGCCACGTCAGCCTCCGCCAATTTCCACCACCACACGTCCCTTGGCCCGCCCGGCGATGTAGTCGCCAAAGGCGGCCGGCAGATCGTCAAACGGTATCCGGCGCGACATGGCAGCCAGATGCGGCGGCCGCAAATCACCGGCCAGACGTTGCCAGACACCGCTCCGGTAGGGTTCCCGGATATAACCCGAATCGACGCCGAGCAAGGAAACCCCGCGCAAAATGAAGGGAGCCACCGTCGTATTGAGCGACATGCTGGCGGCCAGCCCGATGCTGGCGATGGTGCCGCCCTGCTCCATGGTGCTGGCGATCCAGGCCAGAACGTCTCCCCCGAGATTGTCCACCGCCCCAGCCCAGCGCGCCCGGTCGAGCGGCCTGATCTTCGACAGATCGAGACTCTGCCGCAGCAAAACCTCCGCCGCACCGATGCAGCGCAAGTAATCCGCCTCGCTCTCCTTGCCGGTCAGGGCCACGACGTGATAACCGCTCCTGGCCAGCATATCGACCGCCAGACTACCAACGCCGCCGGTGGCGCCGGTGACGATGACCGGCCCCTTGCTCGGGCGCAAACCGTTTTCTTCCATGCGAACGATGCCGAGCGCCGCCGTGAAGCCGGCAGTCCCAAGGGCCATGGCATCGTAAAGGGTCAGGCCGTCCGGCAGGGGAACAACCCAGTCGCCCGGAACCCGAGCCATTTCGGCGTAACCGCCATGATGGGCCACACCGATATCGAAACTCGTGGCAATAACCGAATCGCCCGGCTTGAATCGCGCATCGCCGCTCTCGATGACCGTACCGGATAAATCAATGCCGCCCACACAGGGAAAGCGCCGAATGATCTTGCCAGCCCCCGTCGCCGCCAGCGCATCCTTATAATTAATTGAGGAATAGGCAACCTTGATCGTGACATTTCCAGCGTCCAGCTGGCCTTCGCCCATCTGGACAAAACCGCTGCTCACCTTGCCATCACGTTCTTCAATCAGCAGCGCCTTGAAGGATTCCATGTTTACCTCACACCTCGGGATGGAAATTGTATTCATAATTACAGCCTATGAACATAGGTGCAGACGGTGATTTTTCATCGCCTTTACAGCCGACTACTTTTCAAATATATTGCGCCGCTATGCATAAAGTACTGGTGTCGCTACTGCTCGCATCCTCCCTGCTTCTCGGCGGGATCGGTGCGTCGTCGGCAGCCGAGCCGGTTCGCAAGCAAGAGGACCTGCAGCCGTTTTTTGAACGTTACACCAACGCCGCTCAGGATGTCATCCTGCAGGCGCTTAAGCTGGTCGGCGTCCGCTACCGCTGGGGTGGCAACGATGAAGACAGTGGTCTGGACTGCAGCGGCTTCGTCCGTCTCGCGTTCAAGGACAGCATCGGCACCTCCCTGCCGCGCACGGCGCGCGAAATGAGCCAAGTCGGCCAGCAAGTCGAGGCCAGCCAGTTGAAGCCGGGTGATCTGGTGTTTTTCAACACCATGCGCCGCACCTTTTCGCACGTCGGCATCTATCTCGGCGACAACCATTTCCTGCATGCACCGCGCAAAGGTGCCGAAGTTCGCATCGAAAGCATGGAGAGCAACTACTGGATGTCGCGCTACAACGGCGCTCGACGAATACTCGAAAGCGATTGAGAAAGCGGCTTCAAGCCGCTTTTTTTACGAGCAACGAAGATAATCATTCTCATTTACAAAATAAAACATCGTCGGTAAACTGGAACGATTCTCATCTACAACCGGAGTTCCCGCATGAAGCTGATGTCCGCCCTGATCGCCGCTGCAACTCTTTCGGTACTCAATCCGGCCGTTGCCCAGGAAAAAGTCCTCAACCTGTATTCGGCCCGGCACTACCAGACGGACGACGCGCTCTACAGCAATTTCACGCAGCAGACCGGTATCAGGATCAACCGGATCGAAGGCAAGGAAGACGAACTTCTTGAGCGGATCAAGAACGAGGGGGCCAACAGCCCGGCCGACGTTTTCCTGACTGTCGATGCAGCACGTCTTGCTGTGGCCCACCAATTGGGATTGTTTGCTCCGGTTTCATCGAAACTCTTGGAATCGCGCATCCCTGCCCACTTGCGTACCGAAGACTGGTTTTCGTTCTCGACACGGGCGCGCGTCATCGTTTACAACAAGCGCGCGGTCAAGCCGGAAGATGTCCAGAATTACGCCGATCTGGCCAACCCGAAGCTGAAAGGCAAGTTCTGCTCGCGCTCCGGTTCGCATCCCTACAACCTGTCGCTGATGGCATCAATCATCGCCCACCAGGGTGAAGCCAGGGCCGAGGAAATTGCCCGCGGCATGGTGGCAAACTTTGCCCGCTCGCCCAAGGGTGGCGATACCGACCAGATCAAGGCGGTTGCAGCTGGCGAATGTGGCGTGGCGATTTCCAACACCTATTACGTGGCTCGCCTGCTCCGCTCGACCAAGACCGAAGATCAGAAAATGATGGAACGGGTTGGCATCGTCTGGCCAGACCAGGCCGGCAACGGCGCCCACATCAACGTATCCGGGGGCGGCGTGCTGAAAACAGCCCCGCACCGCGAGGCGGCCGTTCGTTTCCTCGAATACCTGGCCTCGGATCAAGCCCAGCGCTTTTTTGCCGATGGCAATAATGAATGGCCTGCGGTCGACAGCGTCAAAGTGGCAAATCCGGCTCTGGAAGCGATGGGCAAGTTCAAGGCTGACAAGCTGCCGGTCAAGAGTCTGGCCATGTACCAGACCAAGGCCCAGATCATTTTTGACCGGGCCGGTTTCAAGTAAGGTCTTTTCTCGCCAAAGCGTCCGGCAATTGCCTACAATTGCTGGACGCTTTGAGTTAGCAAAGACATGACAAAAAAAGGTTTCAAAACGAGCAATCTGATCGAAGCCATCCGCGCCGGACACCTGCAAGGTGTCATTAGCGCACTGGACAATGGCGACGATATCGAGCTACCCGACATGCATGGCTGCAGCGGTTTGCCGCTGCGTACCGCGTGCTTTGAGGGCAACCGGGCAATCGTTGGCGAGCTACTGAAACACGGAGCCAATCCGAATGCCATGGCCAGTGACGGCCCGGGTGCTCCCTTGCGGCTGGCACTGAGACGCGGGCATCAGGATATCGTCGATCTGCTGCTGCACAAGGGAGCCATCCTTCCTGGCGGCGTCACCATCGCCAACCAGGCCCTGAATATTTCATTCGACTCCCAGCCGGAGGAGGCCGAGCCTTCGCCCCCGGCAAGCAGCGCGGACAACGTCATCGATTTCACACCGTCCGACCTCCCCGCTGCCGACTCACTAATGCCGACCGACGAAGCGGACTCACCGGGTCACTTCGGGACGGCGACCAGCTTGCTCAGCATGGACCTGCTTTTCCTGGAAGAAAATGAAATCGACGCCGGCCAGACAAAGCCGGCCGACAAGCAGCCGTGACTAACGCCGGCGCGCCGCGGTGATCTGTCGTGACAGCGCAATAAGCGGCAGCAAGCCGACTGCGACAATGGCCAGCGCGGCCGTCGATGCTTCGGCCAGGCGCTCATCCGAGGCCAGCGTGTAGGCCTGCGTCGCCAGCGTATCGAAATTGAACGGACGCATGACCAGCGTGGCCGGCAACTCCTTCATCACATCGACGAAGACCAGCAAGCCCGCCGTCAGCAAACTGCCGCGCAACATCGGCACATGCACGCGACGCAGGGTTTCGCCCTGCCCCAGACCGAGGCTGCGGGCGGCGTCGTCCATGTTCGGGGTAATCTTGGCCATGCTCGATTCAACGGTGTGCAACGCCACCGCCAGGAAACGAACGAGGTAGGCGTAAATCAGCGCGGCAATGCCGCCGGTCAGCAGCAGGCCGGGGTTATGACCGAACCACTGCGTCCATTGCCCGGCCAGCCAGTTGTCGAGGCGGGTCACCGGAATCAGCACGCCGACGGCGATCACCGCGCCGGGCACGGCATAGCCGAGGCCTACCAGGCGATTCAGGCCGTTGGCAAAAGCGGATTTGGACAAACGCGCCCCGTAACCGAGCAGTACCGCAAGCAGCACGCCGATCACCGCCGTTGCCCCTGCCAACACGAAGCTGTTGCGAGACAGCACGAGGAATCGTTCGCCGAACTGCGCATCGCCATCGGTAAACGCCATTTTGAGCAGCAACAGCGCCGGCAGAATGAAGCCAAGCAGCAAGGGCACGGCGCAGGCCAGCGTCGCCAGCCAGGCGGCCGGGCCGTGCAGTTGTGCGCCGGCCATCGGCCGGTTGCGGCCGGTCGTGTTGTGATAACGCGCCCGGCCGCGTGAGGTGCGTTCGGCCATGAGCAGGAAGAGCACGAAGGCGAGCAGCATGGCGGCGAGTTGGGCAGCAGCGACGCGGTCGCCAAGCGAGAACCAGGCGCGGTAGATGCCGGTGGTGAAGGTGTTGACCGCGAAATAGGCCACGGTGCCGTAGTCGGCCAGCGTTTCCATGAGGGCCAGGGCAACGCCGGCGACGATGGCCGGCCGGGCCAGCGGCAGGGATACGGCGAAGAAGCCGCGCCACGGCCCCATGCCCAGCGTGCGCGCGGCTTCCAGCATGCCGCTGGCACGTTCGAGAAAGGCCGTGCGGGCGAGCAGGTAAACGTAGGGATAGAGCACGCTGACGAACATCAGTATGGCGCCAGGCAGTGTGCGAATGTCCGGGAACCAGTAGTCGCCGTATTCCCAGCCGAAGGTGTCGCGCAGCAGGGTTTGCACCGGGCCGACGAACTGCAGGAAATCGGTGTAAACGTAGGCCATGACATAGGCCGGAACGGCGAGTGGCAGCACCATGGCCCATTCGAAGAAACGCCGGCCGGGGAATTCGTGCATGGCGGTCAGCCAGGCTGTCGCCACGCCGACAATGCCGACGCCGCAGCCAACGCCGAGGCACAGCCAGAGCGAATTGGCGATGTATTCGGAAAGTACGGTGTCGGCCAGGTGCGACCAGGTGGCGCTGGTGCCGCCGACAAAAATATTGAGGCCGACGCTGGCTACCGGCAGTCCGGCGAGCAGGGCAACGACGATGCCGACCGTGAGCAGGGGGGAATAATGGGCGGTGCGCATGGGTGTGAATGCGAATTATAATCGACCGCTATGGCCCAACTTGAACTAAATGGCGTCGTCCAGCGCTACGGCAACCACACCGTCGTCGACGGCGTGAACTTCTCGCTCGAAGCCGGCAGCATCGCCTGCCTGCTGGGTCCTTCCGGCTGTGGCAAGACGACTTTGCTGCGCTGCATTGCCGGGTTCGAGGACATCGCTGGTGGCGAAATCCGGCTGCACGGCAAAGTCGTCAGCCAGGCCGGTCAGCGAGTCTCCCCCGAGAAGCGGCGGATCGGCATGGTTTTCCAGGATTACGCGCTGTTTCCGCACCTTTCCATCGAGGCGAATGTCGCCTTTGGCCTCGGTCGCAACCCGGGCGAGGACGACCATCTGCGCGTCCGCCAGTTGCTGGCGACGGTCGGCCTGCACGGCCAGGGCAGCAAATTTCCGCATGAGCTTTCCGGCGGTCAGCAGCAGCGCGTGGCCCTGGCCCGCGCCCTGGCGCCGCGGCCGGAACTGATCCTGCTCGACGAGCCGTTTTCGAACCTCGACGTCGGCCTGCGCGAGCGGCTGTCGGCCGAGGTGCGCGAAATTCTCAAACGCGAGGGGTCGACCGCAGTCATGGTCACCCACGACCAGAACGAGGCTTTCGCCATGGCCGACGAGGTCGGCATCATGTACGAAGGCCGCATCCAGCAGTGGGACGCGCCGTACAACCTGTATCACCGCCCGGCCAACCGTTTCGTCGCGGACTTCATCGGTCAGGGCGTGTTGGTTACCGGCACGGTCGGCGACAACAACAGCGTGCGCATGGAACTCGGCACGCTGATTTCCGATACCCCGGTCGAGTGCAACGAAACCTGCGCCGCCTGCGACAACGGCTGCAAGGTCGACGTGCTGTTGCGGCCGGACGATATCGTTCATGACGACACCAGCGCCGTCCAGGCCGAGGTGCTGAACAAGGCTTTCCGCGGCGCCGACATTCTGTACACGCTGCGCCTGGCCAGCGGCACGCAGGTTCTGTCGCTGGTTCCGTCGCACCACAATCATGCGCTGGGCGAGAAAATCGGCATCCGGCTCGATGCCGACCACGTCATCGCCTTCATGAAGCATGAGGAGTGCGACGATCCGGCCTGCGAGATCAAGCTCGAACAACAGGTCAAGCCGGTCACCTGGCACGCCACCAACAGCGCCCGCTAGTTTTTCACGATCACGCATGATCCCGTTTCTCGGCCCGCTCGACCTTTTCCCGCCGGTCGACATGGCCCGGGAGGAAATGGGCGGCCTGCTCGCCGTCGGTGGTGGCTTGCAGCCGGACCGTCTGCTCGACGCCTACCGGCGGGGCATTTTCCCGTGGGGAACGGTCGATAGCCTGCCCCTGTGGTACTCGCCCGATCCGCGCATGGTGCTGTTTCCCGAAGAGTTCCGGCTGACCCGTTCGCTGCGAAAAACCCTGCGCTCGAACAAATTCGAAGTGCGCTTCGACAGCGATTTTCCCGGCGTCATGGATGCCTGCGCGACGACACCGCGCGATGGCCAGGACGGCACCTGGATCACGCCGGAAATGAAGGAAGCCTACTGCCGCCTGCATGAACTCGGCTGGGCGCACTCGGTCGAAAGTTACGAGGGAGACACGCTGGTCGGCGGACTGTACGGGCTGGCCATCGGTCGCATGTTCTACGGCGAGTCGATGTTCTCCCGGCGGACTGACGCATCGAAGGTCGCTTTCGCCCACCTCGTGCGTTATCTTGTGGTGAACCAATTCGGCATGATTGATTGTCAGATGCACACCGACCACCTCGCCTCGCTCGGCGCCCGTGAAATTCCCCGCGACGCCTTTTTGACCCGTTTGTCGGCGTTGACCGCAGCAATTTCGGCGCGCGATCGCTGGTCGGCCGCTCAACTCGACATCGCGTGGTAAGCCATGGCCCAGCCCGACGACGCCGAACTGCCCTTCTCGCTGCTCCAGTACTACGCCACCTCGCCCTATCCGTGCAGCTACCTGGCCGACCGCGAGGCACGTTCGCAGGTGGCGACGCCGGCCCACCTGATCGACAGTGAAATCTACAGCACGCTGGTCCGCGCCGGTTTCCGGCGCAGCGGGGTATTCACCTACCGGCCGAATTGCGATCACTGCCAGGCCTGCGTCCCGGTCCGCCTGCCGGTCGCCGAGCTGCAGCCCAACCGCAGCCAGCGCCGGGCTTTGAAGCAGCACGCCACGCTGCGCGCCCGCGAGCGACCGCTGCTTTATTGCGAGGAGCATTACACGCTCTACAACCGCTACCAGCAGGCCCGCCACCCGGGCGGCGGGATGGACGAGGACAGCCATGACCAGTACGCCCAGTTCCTGCTGCAAAGCCGGGTCGACACCCGGCTCATCGAGTTCACCGAAGACGGCATCGTGCGCATGGTGAGCCTCATCGACGTCCTCGACGACGGCCTGTCGTCGGTCTACACCTTTTACGACCCGGACATCCCGCACGCCAGTTTCGGCACCTACAACATCCTCTGGCAGGCCGCCCAGTGCAACGCCCTCGGCCTGCCCTACCTGTACCTCGGCTACTGGATCGCCGAAAGTCGCAAGATGGCCTACAAATCGGCCTTCCAGCCCATCGAAGGTCTGCTCGACGGGCGCTGGACTCCTCTCCCCAAACCGGAAAACCCATGAACCTTCGCTCCCTGCCGGCGCTGCTGCTGGCATTGCTCGTCCCCTTTTGCGCCTGCGCCGGCGACGAACGCCTGGCCTACACCTGCGACAACGGCAACCGCATCGACATTTCATTTTCGGCCGATATTTCCGGTCGACCGCAGGCAACCCTGCATTTCGCCGACGACGCCGTCGTTCTGCCGCAAGTCCCGGCCGCCTCCGGGGCGCTTTATCGGAGCGGCGACATTCGCCTGGCGACCAAGGGCGACGACGCCATTCTCGAAGACGGCAAGGGCAACCTGCGCCGCTGCTCGCGCGGCGCCGTGGCGCCAGTCATGCCTCAGGCCGCAGCACAGCCGGCGGCGGCCAGCAGTTTCATCGACATTGCCGGCACCGTCCGCTATCTCGCCCGCGTCGCCCTGCCGCCCAACGCCATCCTCAAGATCCGCATCCAGTCCGGCCGGCGCACGCTGGCCGATCAGCGTTACGAACTGAACGGCGCCCAGGTGCCGATTGCCTTCAACGCCACGGTCGACCGCGACCTCATGGGCAAGAAGGCGAATGCCACCGTCAGCGCCCGCATCGAGGCCGGCGGCAAACTGCTGTTCGCCAGTGCCAAGCCGGCTCCGGCGATCAAAAACGGCCAGCCCGTAGCCATCGACCTCATCCTGAAACCGGCAAACCGTGGCCCGGCGCGCTAACCGCCGGGCGCTGATCGGCGCCCTCCTCCTCGGCGCCGCGACGGCCCACGCCGCAGCGGGCGAAACGGTGGCCTGCCACGTCAGCTACGGCGGCGAAACGAAGATCGTCGAAGCCCGCCCCACCGCCTCGCCCTACACCGTGGCGCCGATCAAATTCGGTTCCTACCTGCTGTTCCGCATCGTCTTTCTCAACGAACCGGCCGACCTCGCCAGCATCAAGCTCTACACCTACGCCGAGCACGAGGACATCGACGGCCGCCCGCTCATCCACCAGGCGACCTACGCCTACCCGCCAGTTCCTGCCGGCCGGTACGGCTTCACCGGCCTGAATCACGCCTACGAGCCGCGCTACGGTCTCGTCCTCGACTATTGGTGCGAGCTGCGTGGGAGCATTTCAAAATGAGCCGTTTTTTCCGGTTGACCGTAGCAATCGCATTTCTCGCCGCCCTCAACGTCCACGCCGAGCCGCTGACCCTCATTTTCGCCGGCGACGTCATGCTCGACGACGGCCCCGGCCGGCTCATCGCCAAAGGCGGCGACCCGCTCGCCCCCTTCGCCAAAACGCTCAAGGCCGCCGACTACCGCATCGCCAACCTCGAAACCTCGGTCGCCAGAAGCGGAAAGCGCCTCGCCAACAAGCCCTACACCTTCCGCGCCCACCCGCGCACCCTGGCCGTACTCAAAGGCCGCTTCGACGCCGTCACCCTGGCCAACAACCACGTCGGCGACTACGGCCACCAGGCCCTGCTCGAAACCATGCAACGCCTCGACGCCGCCGGCATCGCCCATTTCGGTGCCGGCCAGAACCTCGTCGAAGCCCACAAGCCGCTATGGATCGAACGGAACGGCCTCAAAATCGCCATCCTCGGCTACAACGAATTCGCCCCGCGCGCCTTCGAAGCCGGCGCCGACGCGCCCGGCACGGCATGGAGCGAGGACGACCACGTGATCAGCGACATCCGCGCCGCCAAGGCCGCCGGTGCCGACCTCATCATTCCCTTCATGCACTGGGGCTGGGAATACGAACCGACCGCCAGCCCGCGTCTGCAAACTTTTGCCCGGCGCATGATCGATGAAGGCGCCAGCATGGTCGTCGGCAGCCACCCGCACGTCACCCAGGGCGCCGACGTTTATCAGGGCAAACCGATCATCTACAGCCTCGGCAACTTCGTCTTCGACGGCTTCACCGCCCCCGAAGCAAAACTCGGCTGGCTGCTCCGCCTCAAGCTCGACAAAACCGGCGTCCTCGAATGGGACACCGTCGCCGCCCACATGGACAAAAACGGCACCCCGCACCCGATGCCCGGCGCGCTGACGCCCTGCGGCAAGGCCGGCGACACGCAGATTGGGCAGTGCCGGAATCCGTAACCCCCTGCTTCCACAGAAAGGACTGCCGTCATGGACACCCGTTTTCTCGACGACCTCACCCCCGGCCAGCGTTTCACCTCGCCGGGCCTGACGCTGACCGAAGCCGAGATCATCGACTTCGCCTGGCGCTACGACCCGCAGCCCTTCCATCTCGACGCCAATGCCGCCGCCGGCTCGCCCTATGGCGGGCTGATCGCCAGCGGTTTCCAGAGTCTGGCCATCTGCTTCCGGCTATTCATCCAGTCCGGCATCCTGGCCGAATCGAGCATCGGCTCGCCGGGCATCGACGAGTTGCGCTGGCTGGCGCCGGTGCGGCCGGGCGATACGCTGCACAGCGAGATCGAAGTGCTCGAGGCACGGCCATCGAACTCGAAGCCGGATCGCGGCATCGCGCGCCTGAAATATCAGGCGGTGAATCAGCGCGGCGAGGCGGTGCTCAGTTTCATCGTCATCCATCTGCTGCGCCGCAAACCGGCCTGAGGCGGTCGCCCGGCGATTTCAATTTTGGCCGTTTTTTCCGGTTGACCGTAGCAAACCAAACTTTACCCGCCCGGAAATATCACGATGGTATTCTCTCCAACGAACCATTCTTCTGGAGCCTTTTCCATGCGCATTCGTCTCTACGCCGTCCTCGCCCTCGTCGCCAGCCTGCTCTCCGGCTGCGGTTACAACCAGATCCAGATCAACGACGAAGGCGTCAACGCCGCCTGGTCGGAAGTGCTCAACCAGTACAAACGCCGCGCCGACCTGATCCCCAACCTCGTTTCCGTCGTCCAGGGCTACGCCGCGCATGAGAAGGAAGTGCTGACCCGCGTCACCGAAGCGCGCGCCAGCGTCGCCGGCATGAAAATGACGCTGGAACTGGTCAACGACGAAGCCGCCTTCGCCAAATTCCAGAAGGCCCAGGGCGAACTTTCCGGCGCCCTGTCCCGCCTGCTCGTGGTCGCCGAGAACTACCCAAACCTCAAGGCCGACGCCAATTTCCGCGACCTGCAGGCGCAGCTCGAAGGCACCGAAAACCGCATCACCGTCGCCCGCAACCGCTACATCGACAGCGTCCGCCAGTACAACATTTCGGTGCGCACCTTCCCGAACAACCTGACGGCCATGGTCATGGGCTACAAGCCCAAGGCCAATTTCACGGTCGACGACGAAAAGGCGATTTCCGCCCCGCCGGTCGTCAAGTTCGACACCCCGGCCGCCGCCAAGTAAACCTTCATGCTGCGCAGGCTCGCCGCCCTCTGTTTCGCTCTCCTGCCGCTCCTCGGCTGGAGCGCCAACCAGGTGGCGCTGCCGGCGCTGAGCGAGCGCGTCACCGACCTGACCGGCACGCTCTCGGCCGAGGATAAAGCCGGGCTGACGGCCAGCCTGGCGGCGCTGGAAAAAGACAAGGGCGCGCAGATCGCCATCGTCCTGCTGCCGACGACGCAGCCGGAAAGCATCGAACAATTCGGCATCCGCCTCGCCGAGGCCTGGAAAATCGGCCGCAAGGGCGTCGATGACGGGGTGATCGTCATCGTCGCCAAGAACGACCGGGCATCGTGGCCGAACAGATGGCGCCGCGTTTCCGCCAGGGCGATTTTGCCGGTGGCCTGCAGTCGACCGTAGCAAGCCTCGACAAGCTCATTCGCGGCGAGCCACTGCCCGCCCCCGCCGTCCAAACCGCCCCGAGCGGCGCCGACCCCGGCGATGCCTTCACTTTCCTGCTCATCGTCTTCTTCATGGCCGGCGTCATCCGCTCGATGTTCGGCCTGCTCGGCTCGCTCGCCGCCTCCGGCGCCGCCGGCTGGCTGGCCTGGACCGTCTTCGCCTCGCTCGGCCTGGCCGGCGGCGCCGCACTGCTCGCCTTCGTCCTCTCCTTCATCCGCCTCGGCCGCGGCGGCTGGACTTCCGGAGGAAGCGGCGGCTTCCCCGGCGGCTTTGGCGGCGGCTCAGGCGGCGGCGGACTCTCCGGCGGCAGTGGCGGATTTTCCGGCGGCGGCGGCAGCTTCGGTGGCGGCGGCGCCTCGGGGGACTGGTGAAACCATGCTGACACGCCTGATCAAACACCTCTCATCGCCCGGCTGGTGGGCCAGACGCGCCTTCCGGGCCGCCGACCTGGCGGCCATCGGCGCTGCCGTCAAGGCATCCGAAGCCAAACATCACGGCGAAATCCGCATCGCCATCGAAGGCCCGCTACCGCTCCGCGCCCTGCTCCGCAACGAAACCTGCCGGACCCGCGCCGCTGCACTGTTCCAGTCGCTCGGCGTCGCCGCCACGCGCCAAGCCAACGGCATCCTCATCTACGTCCAACTCGTCGACCGCCAAGTCGAAATCCTCGCCGACCGGGGCATCGCCGCCCATGTCGAGCAAACCGAATGGGATGCCATCTGCCGGCAGATGGACGACGCCTTCGCCACCGGCGCATACCGGCGCGGCATGGTAGACGCCATCGAGCGCATAACCGCCCTGCTCGCCCAACACTTCCCGGCCAGCGGCGACAACCCGAACGAACTCGCCGACGCGCCAACGCTGCTCTGAAGGTGGCAAGCCAGGGCCGAACGCGCTATCACGCCGTACTATCATTGCAAATTCCGATATCTGCGACAGGAGCCGATGTGAAACTGGTGATACATGTTTAACAAGATCCAATATCGCGATCTAAAGGCAAAGCAGCAGGAAAATTACAATTTCGCCAAAGTGGCGGCAATCCTTGCTGATTACGGTTTCACCTGTCTTCGCCTATCAGATGACTGGCAGGGTGCAGATTTTTTGGCCTATCACATTGATGGAGTGACGACCTTGAAGGTACAACTCAAAGGCCGTCTGCAAATTGATGCCAAATATGTGGGGAAGAGCATCTTCATCGCTTTCCCCGATGGAGGCCATTGGTATCTCTACCCTCACGATGAGGTGATTGATTATTTTCTCGCAAACGGGAGGGGTGGATTCTTCTCTGCTAGATCAATTTCCGCAAAGCACCAGAAATTTATGGAGCAGTACAAGATTAGCTGATTAGGGCGGTCGAATATTCAATATCTACCAGCCTTGTGCAGTGTCTTGTTCGTGAACAACCGCTTTCCTACGCTGGCTTTGGCAGCTTTGGGCACCCACCCGCCATTCAAAATCAACCGACAACCGAATTCATCGCCAGCCTGCGCTGAATTCAACAACCAATTCCCGATTTCAATTTTGGCCGTTTTTTCCGGTTGACCGTAGCAATCGCCCGGCCGCCCCCTGGAAGTCGGCCGCCAGTTGCCTGTCGCTCACTCTCCCGGCGCAACGACAGCCCGGCCTATGGCTTTCCATGTCTGTTCGAGCAGGGCCAGGGTGCCGGCCGAGTTTTCTCCGGGGCGGGTGGCGTACAGGGCGATGACCAGGCGTTTGTCGAAATCGAGGTACAGGCTGGTCCCGTGGGCGCCGATCAGGGCAACTCGATTCCGTGCGCCACCCAGATGGACGAAGCCGTAGCGCTGCTCGCTGCCCTTGGCGAGCCCTTCGATTTCGGCTGAACGCAGGCCCGATGGGGCGAGCAGGGTTTCGACGAACCAGCGGGGGATCCGGGCGCCGCTGCGACTGCTGCGGGCGTCGACGAGGAGTTGGCCGAGTTTGGCGAAATCCCGCAGGGACAAACCGAGCCCCGAGGCCAGTTCGATGCCTTGGGCGTCGCTGAGCCAGAGCACGGCGTGCTCGGGTTTGGCTCGGCTCAGCAGCTGTTCGCAGAACAGGCGGGACAGTGGCATGGCGTTTCCCTCGGCCAGGGTCCAGGCCAGCAAGTCGTCGTCGGGCGAGGCGCCGAATAGCGGCGCCTCCCGTTCGGTCAGGGTTGTGTCCCAGCGCCCGGGTGCGGATAGCCAGGTGCGGATGCTGTTGTCGGGCGCGTCCGTCGACCACCCGCCGGCGCGGCGCCAGGCCTCGATATCGTCCGGCGTCCAGACGTGATATTCCTTGTTTTCGAGCAGACGCTGGAGCGAAATCTTGCGCAGCCCGGTCGCCGCCGCCAGCTCCGGCAGATAACGAACGACCGATCTTTCGGCGGCCAGTTTGCCTTCGCTGACGCTCATGGCGCCGAGCAGGTTGAGCAGTGGGCGGCTGGCCTCGAGCAGGAGCCTCGGCTGGTCAGGTGCCAGCCCGTTGCGATAGCGTTCGGCGACGACCCGGCCGTTGCGCAGGACGACGAGGCCATCGGCATAAAGACGGCTGTCGAGCAGGAATCCGAGGTTCCGCCGGCGGCCGTCGAAGGGGTCGATCGCCTGAACATCGTCCACCGGGCGCTGCTTGCCGGCAGGCGCTTTCGCCTCGCCGCCCGGGGCCAGACGCCAGGCGGGCATGAATACGGCGCCGGCCGACAAGCTCAGGCGCTGGTTTTCAATCGACAGCCAGTTGCTCTTGTCTATCCAGGCGCCGAGTTTTTGCTCGCCGACCGGCACGCGCTCGAAGTCACAGCCGCTGGCTGCCGCCCCAGCCCCGGTGGTGATCAAGAGCGCCAGCAGGGCTACGGGCAAGCGGTGGATCATCTCGTCTTCTCCTGGTTTTCGCTGTCCGGGCCGATCAGTCGTTGGCTTGCCTCGCGGACTACGTCGTTCAAATTACCGTGCTCCTTTTCCCTGGCCCGGAGCCAATCAGCGTCGCCGGCATGGCCGGCGACCGCCTGTTTGAGCGGACTCAGCCAGCGTTCGCAGGCCAGTTCCCGGGCGTCTTCGGAAATCGCCTCGAGCAAGCTGGCCAGCGTTTGCCTCAGGGGCGTCTGACAAAGGGCCAGGGGGTCGGAAATCATCGCCTCGAGGCCATAGCGACAAGCCTGGAATTTGTTGTAACGGGCGACATGGGCCTGTTTGGCGGTGTCCAGCGGCGGACGGGTGCGCAGCAGCCAGCGGGCGAGGGATTGGGCCAGGGCAGCGAGCGAGGTCGCCTGCTCGATGCTCAGCGGCGTATCGCAGACGCGCAGTTCGACGGTGCCGAATTCGGGCTTCGGGCGGACGTCCCAATACAGATCCTTGATGCCCTGTGCAATGCCGCAGGCCTGCAGGAAGGCGAAGTGTTCGGTGAATTCCTGCCAGCTGTTCAGCGGCGGGCACTGGCCGCTCAGCGGAAAGGCCGAAACGGCGTTGAGCCGCGCCGACTGGTAGAAACTGTCCACGCCATCGACAAACGGCGACGAGGCGGACAGGGCAATGAAGGCCGGCACATAAACGCCGAGCGCCTGGGTCAGCCAGATGGCGTCATCGGCCGAGGTGCAGCCGACATGGATGTGCTGGCCGAAGACGGTGAATTGCTTGGCCAGGTAGCCGTAGCGCTGATAGAGGTCGTTGAAACGGTCGCCCGGGCAAATGCGCCGCTCCGGCCAGCGATGGAAGGGGTGCGTACCGCCGCCGCAGACGCCGATGTTGTTGCGCTCGCAGTGGTGGCGCAGGGTGTCGCGCAGTCCGCCGAGGTCGGCCGCGATACCGTCTACGGTCGACCGCGCCAGAGTGCTGATTTCGATCATGCTTTCGGTGATTTCCAGCTTGATCTCGCCGAAACGTCCGTCGTAATCGAGGCTGCCGATCAGGTCGGTGGCGCCGCGCGTCAGGTCGAAATCCCGCCGCGACACCAGTTGCAGTTCGAGTTCGACGCCCAGTGACAAGGCCGCACTGTCGGAAAACTCGCCCAAGGGCTGGATGTTCATGCGATACCTCCACGCGCCTGCGCACCGCTCTCGCACTCGCCCGACCGGCGCAGGGCCAGGCGGCACAGGGCCGGGCCGACAAGTTCCATCATGGCAGCCGCGAACAGGGGCAAAGTCAGGGCCGAGCGGCCGACTTCCGGATAAAGGCTGGCCAGCTCGTAGGCCATGAAAACCGCCGTGGCCGACAAGGGCTGGATACCGACGCCGACCAGCAGGCGTTTGGGCAAGGGCAGGCTACCGCCCGACCAGGCCACGGCACCGGCTTTGGCCACGGCGCGGACGAGCAGCAGGCCGAGCGCCTGGAGCCCGGCCAGCCAGGTGAATTCCTGCCACGGCAACGAGGCGCCGACGATGACGAAAAGCACGATGGCGAGCAGCCAATGGCCCTCGGGCAAGGCGGTGTAACGCAAGGTCTGCTGCCGGTCGCGCGAAGCGAGCAGAACGCCCATCAGGAAAAGGGTCAGAAAGACCGGCACGGCGAGCATGCGGGCGATGCCGACGGCGAGCAGGGCGCAGGCAACCAGCACGAAGACCTGGGCCAGCGAGCGCTTGGGCAGGATGTGGGCAATATTCAGTGCCAGCCAGCTGCCGATGCCGCCGACCAGGAGCGCCCCGGCAACGACCCACAGCGGATGCACGACGGCGTTCAGCCAGTCCTCGCTCAATTCGGCATGAACGACGCCGAGGACAAGGGCGAAAGCGACGAACGAGGCGGCCGAACTGATCGCCGTATGCAGGATGATGCGTTCGGTCACCTGCCCCTGCGCCCTGGCCTCCTCTATGGTCAGCAGGACCACGGCTGGCGCCGAGGCCATGGTCACCGCTGCCGTGGCGGCCGCCCAGGCGGGTGTCAGGCCGACCAGCCAGAGGGCAAAGGCAAAAATCAGGGCGAACGACAAGGCGATGTCGGCGAAGGTGCTGCGCAACAATTCCGGGTTGTGGCGCAGCCAGCTCAAGTCGAGCCGCCGGCCGACTTCCATCATCAGCAAGCCGAGCGCCGCATCGGCAATCGGTCGCGCCTGCGCCAGGGCCTCGATGCTGATCCAGCCCAGCGACGAGGGGCCGAACATCCGCTCCGGGAAAGGCGGCAGGAAGAACAGCCGGTCGAGCAGCGCCTCCCACAGCCAGCGCGGCAGCCCGACCAGGCTGTCAAGCATCGACGGGCTGTTGTTCCCCATGGCGTTGCAGTTCCTGGCGCATCATGTCGAGCAGCAATTCCTCGTAGGAATAGTAGCCGGCCGGGCGAGTGGCCAGCAGGCTCAGCGCAAATGCAGCCCCAGTACCAAATGCCTCGCGCCGGATCGAGTCGTGGATCATGCGCACGGTTTGATGCGGGAAGCCGAAAATGACTTCATGGTGGCCAATGATGCCGCCCAGGCGCAGCGAGGTGATTTCCTCTTCATCGACCTCCAGCGTTTTGGCGATGCGTTTTGCCGTGCCGGAGACCTCGCTCTTGTCGCGGAAATGCTGCTCGACGATGCCGACATCGGCAAACGGCGCGATGCTGCGCAGAAGGCGGGCGGCCAGCATGAGGAAATTGATGCCCAGCGTGATGTTGGGCGAACTCATGACGCGGATTTCGCGGCCCAACTCGCGGATATAGGCCAGCGTTTCGGGCGAATAGCTGGAAATGGCGCTGACCAGCATGAGTCCGCGCTGACGGATGGCGTCGCCGTAGTCGAGAACGGCCTCGCTGTCGGAAAAATCCACCACGGCATCGACCGGATGCGACGCCAGCCAGTCGGGAAAAGTCGCCTTGTCGAGGCGCGTCACCGGGATTTCGGTAGCCGTCGGCTTGTTCGAACGCCGGGCGATCCAGCACAACTCGAATCGCTCGTCCTGTGCCAATACGCTGGCCACAGCCTTGCCCGCCTTGCCATAACCCACCAGTCCAACTTTGATCATATTTTCTCCCCTTGATGCAGATTCGGATTCGATATGTCGATATCCACCTCATATGCCTGGCCACGATGTCCGGCCCGATTGAAGAAAGCCCCAGCGCGAAACGCCGATGGGCTGCCAGCAAAAACCTTTTACCTACCAGTGACGCGCCTTGGCGGCGGTCAGGAACTCGTCGAGAATCGGATTGCAGTTGAGCAGGTCGGCACTCCCCGGCGGATGAAATTCCGGATGCCATTGCAAGCCGAGAACGTAAGGTTTGCCTTCCAGACGGACGGCTTCGATCAGGCCGTCCTCGATGCTACGTGCCTCGACGCGCAGCCCCTTGCCGAGCGCCTTGATGGCCTGGTGATGAATCGAAATCACCCGGCCGCCATCGCACTCCGGATACAGCTTGCCGAGGCCGCTGCCGGCCTCCCATGTGATGGCATGAGCGTGTGCATCGTAAGCCTCGTGCACATGGACTTCCGGCCGTTCGTACTGGGTCGCGATGTCCTGGTACAAGGTGCCGCCCAGCGCGACATTGATCAGCTGCGCTCCCCGGCAGATGCCCAGCACCGGCCGGCCGGCTTCCATGAATTCATGCAGCAATTCCATTTCATAGGCATCGCGCAGACGGTCGCCGGCCCACTCTGCCTGCAGGGCTTCCTCGCCGTAGCATTGCGGGCTGATGTCGGCCCCGCCCTGCAGCACCAGGCCGTCGAGATATTGCGGATAGTCGGAAAGGCGGATGCTGCTGCGGTGCACGATGCCGTCGCCACTGACCGAGGGAATCATGAACACCATCACATCGCGCGACATGACCCAATGCGCCATCTGCAACAAAACCAGTTGACATCACCCGACTGAAGAGTTGGATCGGGCTCTCGGTAAAAAAAGTGGGGGGCCAAGCCCCCCTAAAAACCCTTGTCGAAAAGGATTGTGTAACAGCGTCTCACGCTGCATTGGTTAGCAATATAATTTGCCCCCCAATTTAGCGCAACCAATCATTTCCATGAGCGATACCACTCCCCAGTTGACGCTGGAAGTCCTGCAGCAGTTCCGGGTCATTTACGGCACCATGCGCCAGTACTTCCGGGAGCTTGAAGATTGCTGCGGCCTGCCCGGTTCCCACATGTGGGTTCTGCAGGAAGTCGAGCGCACCCCGGAAATCGGCATCACCGAACTGGCCGGCAGACTGGGCATACACCAGTCGACGTGCAGCCAGCTGGTCGAGAAGCTGGTGGCCAGGAATTGCCTGGTCAAGAAAAAGCAAAGCGTCGATCTGCGACGCGTCGGGCTGTGCCTGGCCGACGAAGGGCGCAAGGCCATCGCCGCCCTCCCCGGGCCGGCCGAAGGCGTGTTGCCGGAGGCCCTGGCGGCGATTCCCGATGTCGCCCTGAAAACATTGAATATCAATCTAGCCGAATTGATCAGCTACCTGCCCGGCAAGGACGATGCATTCGCTTCCACGCCCCTGGCCGAAATGGTCGATGTTTAAGATGCCCACACCCCGCCTGCCTCGCCGCGCGACACTGGGCTGCTGCCTGGTCGTCGCTTTCCTGTCCGGATGCAGTTCGACTTCGCAACCTCAACGCCCGGCGCCGGCCACGATCGAGCCGCAAGCCACCGTCCAGAGTGCCCCGCCGGTTCCGGCCGAAACCGCCTACCAGGCCGAGCAAAAGGCCATGGCCGACGTCGATGACAGCAACAGCATCTTTTTTGCCCTGGGTTCCAGCACGGTCACGCCGGGCGAAAGGGGCAAGCTGACGCAGGCCGCCCAGCGCCTGAAAGACGACAGGGAACTGGACATCACGCTGATCGGGCACACCGACGACAACGGCAGCCGTTCCCTCAACGTCGCCGTGGCCGACGCCCGGGTTGCCTCGGTCAGCGCCATCCTGAAAAGTCTTGGGGTCAGGACGCAGCAGATCACGAAAAAAGTCAGTGGTAGCGAAAAATCGGCCGGAGTCTGCCGATCCGAGGTCTGTCGCCAAAAGATGCGGCGCGTTGACCTGGTTATTTCAAAGCCGGATTAAATGAAACAGGCGGAGAAGGATTCCGGATTTCAATTTTGGCCATTTTTTCCGGTCGACCGTAGCAATCGGATTCAGCCGTTCGCCACCTGCTCGAAACTCCCGAATTCACCGTCGCCGAGCGCCACATTGACGCGCTCGACGATGGCCAGGCGCGGCCCGCGCCCGGCCCAGGCGATCAGTTCGAGGACGGCCATTTCCTCGCCGACGGCCAGCGCCTCGACCCGGCCATCGGCCAGGTTACGTACCCAGCCGACAACACCGAGGGCCCGCGCCTGGTCGACCATCGACCAGCGATAGCCAACGCCCTGAACCCGCCCTTCGACCACCAGATGACGCCCGATTCTTGCCATTTCGCTGCTCCGTCCGACCGTACCGGCCATGCCGAATCTATACCAAAGGCCGGGGCAAAGTGCTAGATTGCCGGGCTTGCCGAAGTACGCTTTCCACAGAAATGAGCGACTTGGCAGACAGCAGAATACATATCGGCGCCACCGGCGCTCCTGGGGAATAGATGTCGTCGCAACACAAGCAAGCCTTGCCGGCCATTACGGTCGCTGCCATCGGGGTCGTCTTCGGCGACATCGGGACCAGCCCGCTCTACGCGCTGAAGGAAATCTTCAACGGCCACCATCCGATTCCGGTCACCCCGGGCAATATTCTCGGCGTGTTGTCGCTGGTCTTCTGGGCCATCGTCGTGCTCGTCACCATCAAGTACGTGCTCATCATCATGCGCGCCGACAACCGCGGCGAGGGCGGCTCGCTGGCCCTCCTCGCGCTGGTCACGGAAAAAGCCAGGAACCCCCGCCTGGCCTGGGTCGTCACTCTGCTCGGCATCTTCGCCGCGGCGCTGTTCTTCGGCGACAGCATGATCACGCCGGCCATTTCGGTGCTCTCCGCCGTCGAGGGTCTGGAAATCGTCACGCCCGACCTCAAGCCCTACGTCATCCCGCTCACCCTGGGCATCCTGACCGGCCTGTTCTTCATCCAGAAACACGGCACCGGCGCCGTCGGCAAGTTCTTCGGCCCGGTCATGGTCGCCTGGTTCGGCATCCTGGCCCTCCTCGGCGTGCTGCAGATCGCCAGCAATCCGGCCGTCCTGCTCGCTCTCAACCCGCTGTTCGCCATCGTTTTCATCGCCGAACATCCCGGCCTCGCCTTCCTCGCCCTTGGCTCGGTGGTGCTCGCCGTGACCGGCGGCGAAGCGCTGTACACCGACATGGGCCACTTCGGCCGCTTCCCGATCCGCCTCGCCTGGTTCGGCTTCGTGATGCCGGCGCTGGTCCTCAACTACTTCGGCCAGGGCGCCCTGCTCCTCGTCGACCCGCAAGCCATCGCCAGCCCCTTCTACCACCTCGCCCCCGACTGGGCGCTGATCCCCATGGTCGGGCTGGCTACCGCCGCCACCGTCATCGCCTCGCAGGCCGTCATTTCCGGCGCCTTCTCGGTGGCCCGCCAGTCGATCCAGATGGGCCTCTTGCCGCGCATGCAGATCATCCACACCTCGGGCATGGAAGAAGGCCAGATCTACGTGCCCTTCACCAACTGGTTGCTCTACCTGGCCGTCGTCGCCCTCGTCATCGGCTTCCAGAACTCCTCCAACCTGGCCGCCGCCTACGGGATTGCCGTCACCGGCACGATGCTCATCGACACCATCCTCGTCGCCTTCGTCATGGCCCTGCTCTGGAACTGGAACAAGCTGCTCGTCGTCCTCGTTGCCGGCTCGCTGCTCATGGTCGACATCGCCTTCTTCGCCGCCAATGCCATCAAGATTCCCCAGGGCGGCTGGTTTCCGCTGGCCATGGCCGTCGTTTCCTTCACCGTGCTGACCACCTGGCGACGCGGACGCAGCATGGTGTCCGAACAAATGAGCCGGGAAGGCATCCCGATGGATGACTTCCTCAACTCGATCGACGGCGTGCACCGCATCTACGGCACCGGCATCTTCATGACCAGCGCCCGCGACGGCGTCCCGCCGGCCCTGCTCCACAACCTCAAGCACAACCAGGTGCTGCACGAACGTGTCGTCCTCGTCACCGTGCAGACCATGCCGACACCGCACGTCAACGACATGGACCGCATCTACCTGTACGACATGAAAAAGGGCTTCAAGCGCCTGATCATCCACTACGGCTTCATGGAAAGCCCGGACGTCCCCGGCGCTCTCGAGCAATGCGCCCGTTTCGGCGAAACTTTCGAGATGATGGAAACCACCTTCTTCCTGTCGCGCGAAACCATCGTCCCGTCCATGGCGCGCGGCATGCTGCCGATCCGCGCCCGGCTCTTCGCCATCATGTCGAAGAACGCGACGAGCGCCAGCGACTTCTTCCACATCCCGACCAACCGCGTCGTCGAACTGGGCACCCAACTGGTCATCTGAGCCGCGCCTGCATCAGCAAATACTGAAACTAGCGCAGATCAATGTTGTCCGAGTCGCAAGCGGCAACAATCGCTTGACCGATCATTTCCGGATGCCCGCATGAAACGCCTGCTCCCCCTGCTCCTGCTCGCCAGTCTCGTTTTTCCCGCCCTCGGCCAAGGCCTGAGCCCCGACCAGCCGATCCACGACGCGGCCCGTGCCGGCAGTGGCGACGACGTTCGCCGCCTGCTCAAGGCCGATCCGAAGCAGCGTGAGGCGCGAACCGAACAGGGCTCTACCCCGCTCCATCTGGCCGCCACCAATCCCGACATCACCGCCATGCAGGCGCTCATCGCCGCCGGCGCCAATGTCATGGCGCGCGACAACGACGGCGCCACGCCGCTGCACATGGCCGCCTATTCGAGCCGCGCCCGCAACGTCCGGATCCTGCTCGAAGCCGGCGCCGATCCCTTTGCCAAGACCGACAACGGCCGCGATCCCGGCTCGATGGCGCGCAAGGTCAAGGCCGACGAAGCGGCCGGCGAACTCTCCCTGTGGGTACTCAAGGGCTGCAAGCCGCGCCAGCCATGCTGAAAGCGCTGCCCCTGCTGCTCGGCCTGCTCGCCGGCGGGGCGGTCGCCGAGCCGACCAAGCCGCTCCCCCCGGTCGAAGTGTTCACCCCGACGGTGTGCCTGACCTGCATCGAGTGGGCCGAACACCTGCGGCAGAACGGCTTTACGGTCAAAGTGACGCCCATGGCCGACATGGATGCCGTGAAACGCCGCCTCAAGGTGCCGCAAGACATGGAGTCGGTGCCCAGTGCGCTGGTTGCCGGCTACTTTGTCGAAGGCCACGTACCGGCCGAGGACATCAAGCTGCTGCTGGCCGAAAAGCCGGCCGCCCTGGGCCTCGCCGTTCCCGGCCTGCCGCAGGGCGCACCGGGACGCGAATTCTCGAACCCGACCTGCGAAACGGCGTGCACGATGCTCGACAAGGAAGGCGCCGAGCCGCCGGTCCGCCGCGAATTTTTCGAAACTTTTCTGGTTGACCGTAAGGGCAAGGCATCGCGTTTCGCGCGTCACTGAGTGGCACCGCGCTTTGCACAAAGCGCCAACAAATGCCCCGGGAGTGCAATAATCGACGCTTTTCAACGGCGTCTCGCCACCCCCTGGGTACGTCACTTGCATCAGCCTGCCTCGCTCCAACCAACGACCAACCGTTCCCGCAACTCGGCAGCCCGCTTTCTTGGCTGGCTGATCCTCGGCGTTTTCACGCTGAGCGCCGTGATGACGGCCTTCATCGTCGTCGCCGTTGGCGTGGTCCCGCTCGATTACCAGGGCGGCGAGAATCACCAGCTGCGCACCGCCATTTTGCTCATTGCCGGCTTTTTCGCGACCACCGCACTCGGCGCCTGGCTGTTGCTGCGCTACTGGCGCAAGATCCAGAACCAGACGCTGTTTCTCCACACACTGATCGAAAGCATCCCGGTGCCGCTCTTTTACAAGGACACGGCCGGGCGCTACCTGGGATGCAATCAGGCTTTCGAGCAGTCGCTCGGCAAGGCGCGCGACGAGATCATCGGCAAGTCGGTGTTCGACATGGCGCCGGCCGAAATCGCCCAGCGCTACAAGGACAAGGACGACGAACTGTTCGCCCAGCCGGGCACCCAGACCTACGACTGGTTGACCGTGAAAGGCTGCGACACCCACAACGTCATCTTCCACAAGGCCACGTTCCAGCGCATCGACGGCACCGTCGGCGGGCTGATCGGCGCCATCACCGATGTCACCGATATCAAGCGGGCTCATGCCGAATTGCAGGCCCATCGCGACAATCTGGAACAACTGGTCGCCGAGCGCACGGCCCAACTGGCCCGGACCACGGCGGCGGCCGAGGCGGCCAACAAGGCGAAGAGCACCTTCCTGGCCAACATGAGCCACGAACTGCGCACGCCGATGAACGCCATCCTCGGCCTGACCGGGCTGGCCCTGCGCAAGGCCGCTGACCCGACCCTGCAAAGCCAGCTTGGCAAGATCGACTTTGCCGCCCATCACCTGCTCGGCGTCATCAACGACATCCTCGACATCTCGAAGATCGAGGCCGAGCACATGCAGCTCGAGCAACTCGATTTCAGCGTCGGCGACGTGGTCGCCAACCTGCGCGACCTGATCGCCCAGCGGGCAGCCGAAAAAGGTCTCCATCTGGAAATCGTCCTGCCTGCCGAAATCGCCGACCTGACGCTGCGCGGCGACCCGTTCCGCCTCGGCCAGATCCTCCTCAACCTGACGGCCAATGCCGTCAAGTTCACCAACCAGGGCACGATCCGCCTGTGCATCGAGCAAACGGCGGCCGACGGCGAGCACATCGCATTGCGTTTCGAGGTTGCCGACAGCGGCATCGGCATCCCCCCCGAAGACCAGAAAAACCTGTTCAATGCCTTCGAGCAGGCCGATGGTTCGATGTCCCGAAAATACGGCGGCACGGGCCTTGGCCTGGCCATCAGCAAGCGCCTGGTCAAACTCATGGGTGGCGACATCGGTGTTGAAAGCCGGGCCAATGTCGGCAGCACCTTCTGGTTCACCGTCACCCTGCCGCTGCTTTCCCGGGCCGCGCCAGTGCCGGCCAGGGCACACAGGCTGTCATCCGAAGCCACGCTGCGCGAACGTTTTTCGGGCACCCGGGTATTGCTGGTCGAGGACGAGCCGATCAACCAGGAGGTGTCGATGAGCCTGCTTGAAGAAGCGGGCCTCTCGGTCGATGTCGCCGACGACGGTGAAGCGGCCGTGGCCATGGCCGGCCAGCAGCAATACGCGCTGATCCTGATGGACATGCAGATGCCGCGCATGAACGGCGTCGAGGCAACACAGGCCATCCGCCAACTGCCCGGCTACGCACTCACGCCGATTCTGGCGGTGACCGCCAATGCCTTCGAGGAAGACCGCCAGACCTGCCTGGCCGCCGGCATGAACGATCACATCGGCAAGCCGGTCATCCCCGATCTGCTGTTCGACGCCTTGTTGAAATGGCTGAGCCGGAGCTGAGCCGGTCGCATACCTTCGAAAAAAATACGCCATGGAAAAAACGCTCCCGGAAAACCACCCCGACATGATCAGGATCGTCGAGGCGGCCCATCGCGACATTGCTCCGCCGCCGCCCGCCGGCCAGGCCAACTCGCTGGCCAACGCGCTGGCCGCTGCCATGGGCAAGGCCCCGGGCTGCGCTGAAGACCGCGAGAACATCGAGTTCCTGGTCTATGTCCTGTCGGTCAATCGCGCCGCCGGTGAAATCGACGATGAGTCCTTTGAACGCTTGCTCTCGCGCATCGAAACCCAGGCTGGCCGGGCCGAACTGACGCGCCAATTCACCGAACAGCTCGAAGCCGAACACGGCTACGAGGACGAGGACTGAGCCAGCCCGGCCGGCGCGCCACTGGCAAGGTGATGCAGTTCAGGGCAGCAGAAAATCGCGGTACATGGCCTCGGCCCAGGCGACATCCTCGCCGGCCGGATTGGGTTGCCGGGTCTGCCTGACCTGCTGCAGCAGGAAGCCGTCGCCGCGCCGCCGGTAGCTGGTGTCGATACGGGTGTATTCGAGCGGATCGACGCTGCTCGCCACATGGCAGACGCTTTCCGGAAGCAGGGCCGGGAAGGTCTGGCCGGTCGTTTGGGCAGCGATCTGCCGGGCGACGATGGCGCCCATCCGGTTGGCGATGTGGCCGGTTTTCGGAAAATGGCCGAATAGCGGCGAAACCAGGCCGGCCGCGTCGCCGATGATAAAAACCCGTTCATCGGCCACGCTGCGAAAATCCTTGCCGCCCTGATCGGCCCAGCCGCTAGCCTGGCCGCCATCGATCGGCCGGATCAGCCCGGACTGCCAAATGAGGTCGGCGGCCTGCTGGGGCGGGGCAAGCAGGGCCTCGTCGAAGCGGATGTCGTCGACATCGGTGGCCACTGTTTTCCGGGACAGATCGACCTGGCGCACGCGGGCGTGGTCGACGTAGACGACCTGCTCGGCGAAGCGGTCGAGCAGGATGGATTTGAAAGCCGGCATCAGGGGATTGGGATCGACGATGATGAGCTTGCCGGGAATTTTCTTTGTCTTGAGCCACCAGGCGATGAACATCGCCCGCTCGTAGGGGGCCGGCGGGCAGCGGTAGGGCGCCGGCGGTATGGTCATGAGCAGGTCGCCGCCGGTGAATCCGGCGAGGCGCTGCTTGAGCGCCGGCAGATCGGCGGCGTTGAGCATGGCGCCGGAATGGCGCTGACGCAGTTCGGCCACCGCCTGCGGGTCGTCAACCTTCCAGGCTGCCCAGTTTTCGCGAATGCCGGGGGCAAGCACCAGCCAGTCGTAGGGCAGACTGCCGGCACTGGTCGTCACCGTGCGCTGGTTGCGGTCGATGCCGTCAACGCTGGCCTGGACGAAACGATAGCCCCGGCTGGCGGCAAGCGCCGCGTAGTCCTGGCGGACGAACTGGCTGGCGCCGTGATCGACCAGCCAGCGATTGCTCAGGGCGAACGAGGAGAAGGCCGGCTGACGGTCGACGAGCACCACCTCGATTGCCGGGGCCAGCCGGCGCAGTTGGCTGGCCGCCGAGAGGCCGCCCCAGCCGCCGCCGACGATGACCACCCGCTGGCTGGCGGCATGCAGGGGACGGACCAGCGGCAACAGGCTGGCCGCCAGGAGAAATTGACGACGTGAAGGAATCATTGGTAACGCAGTGCCTCGATGGGATCGAGTTGTGCCGCCTTGCGGGCCGGGTACCAGCCGAAGAAGATGCCGACGCCGGCGGCGACGGCGAAGGCGATGAGGGCGGCGCTGCCCGAGATGACGATGACCATGCCGGTGAAGGCGTTGATGCCGAGGGCGACGCCAAGGCCGATGAGCAGGCCGAGCAGGCAGCCGGCGAAGGAGATCATCACGGCTTCGAGCAGGAACTGGGTGAGGATGTCGCGCTGACGGGCGCCGATGGCCATGCGAATGCCGATTTCACGCGTCCGCTCGGTGACCGAGACGAGCATGATATTCATGATGCCGATGCCGCCGACGAGCAGCGAAATGGAGGCGATGGCGCCGAGCAGGATGGACATCGTGCGCGTCGTTTCGGCCTCCGATTCAGCCGCTGCCGACAAATTGCGCATGAAGAAATCGTTGCCCATGCCCTCGCGCAGGCGGTGACGCTGGCGAAGCAGTGACTCGGTCGCGTCCATGACGCGCTTCATGCCATCGGCCGACTCGGCCTGGACCATGATCATCCGCACCGAACCCAGGAAGGGCGAGCCGAACACCTTGCGCTGGGCGGTGCTCAGCGGAATGATCACGGTATCGTCCTGGTCGCGGCCGTCCAGGCTCTGCCCCTTGCTGCCGAGCACGCCGATGACGATGAACGGGCTTTGCTGGATGCGCATGGTCTTGCCGATCGGGTCGTCGGCGCCGAACAGGTTTTCCGCCACGGTCTTGCCGATGATC
>PHCH01000065.1 GCA_002840785.1 Betaproteobacteria bacterium HGW-Betaproteobacteria-4
CGGGCTTTGCTGGATGCGCATGGTCTTGCCGATCGGGTCGTCGGCGCCGAACAGGTTTTCCGCCACGGTCTTGCCGATGATCGCCACCCGCGTCGAGGAACGCACGTCGGAATCGCCGAAAGCGGCGCCGCGCACGATGCTCCAGGCCCGTGCCTCGAGATAGTCCGGCGTCGTGCCGATGATCGACGAACTCCAGTTCTGCGAGCCGTAAACCAGTTGCCGCGTCCCCATGTGCGTTGGCGCCACGTTGGCGACGCCGTCGAGTTCGGCTATCGCCTCGGCATCGCCGACATTGAGCGTCGGCCCGCCAGCCGAACCGCTGCGCACGCCGCCGCTGGTGAACGAGCCGGAGAGCACGATGTAGAGATTCGAGCCCATGGTGCTGATGGTCTGCTGCACGGCATACTGCGCGCCCTGCCCGATGGCCATCATGATGACCACGGCGCCGACGCCAATGACCATGCCGAGCATGGTCAGCGCCGTGCGCAGGCGGTTGGCGCCCATCGCCAGCCAGGCTTCGCCGAGCATCGCTTTCAACATGGCGAAACCTCACGGTTGCGGCTTTTTGGCGAATCCCACGGTCGACCGGGAAAAATGGCCAAAATTGAAATGTTCGCCCTCATGCCGGGGGATGCTCCGTCAGGTGATCGCTGACGATCTCGCCATCGAGAAACTTGACCTGCCGCTTGGCGTGCGCCGCGATGTCCGGTTCGTGCGTGACCAGCACGATGGTGATGCCCTCGGCGTTGAGTTCGCCGAACAGGCGCATGATTTCCTCGCTGGTGTGGCTGTCGAGATTGCCGGTCGGCTCGTCGGCGAGGATGAGTTGCGGGGAATTGACGAGCGCCCGGGCAATCGCGACGCGTTGCTGCTGGCCGCCGGAAATGCGGCTGGGCAGCGATTCGGCGTACTGGCCGAGGCCGACCTTGGCGAGCATTTCGCGCGCTTTGGCCCGCCGCGTTTCCTTGTCGGCGCCGACGTAAACCAGCGGCAACGCGACGTTGTCCTGGAGGCTCATGCGCGGCAGCAGGTTGAAGCCCTGAAAAACGAAGCCCAGCGTCCGGTTGCGCAGGATGGCCAGGGCGTCCGCATCGAGGTTGGCGACGTTCTTGCCGGCCAGGTAATAATCGCCCATGGTCGGCGTATCGAGGCAGCCGAGCAGGTTCATGAAAGTCGATTTACCCGAGCCGGACGGCCCCATGATGGCGATGTACTCGCCGGGCCGGATATCGAGATTGACCCCTTTCAAGGCCGGAAACAGCCCGGCGGCCGTGGCATAGGACTTGCCCAGACCGACCACCCGGATGACTGATTCAGCCATCAGAACATCCGCATGCCGACGGAGGACGGCGACTTGACGCCGTTGGTGTTCTCGCCGGTGACGATGCGGTCGCCTTCCTTGAGATCGCCGCCGACGATCTCGGTATTGCGGTTGTCGGTGATGCCGAGCTGGACGCCGACCGGCCGGATTTCATCGCCGGCCAGCACGTACACCGTGCCGCTCTGGCCGTCGCGCTTCTTGCCCTTGCCGCCGCCGGCCTTGGCAGCGCTGCCATCGGCCCCGGCGCCCATGCCCGGCCCGACGCTCGATGGTCCTACGGTCGACGCCGATTTTTGGCCATTTTCCGATTTTTTCTCACCACCATCGGCCGGCTTGAAGCGCAACGCGGCATTCGGCACGAGCAGCGCGCCCTCACGTTTTTGCACGCCGATATTGACGTAGGCCGTCATGCCCGGCAGCAGTACCTGCTCGGGATTGGCGACGTTGATGCGGACGTTGTAGGTGACGACGTTCTGCTGGTTGGTCGGATTCAGGCGGATCTGCTGGACATCGCCGACAAAGCTGCGGTTGGGGAAGGCATCGACGGTAAAACGCGCCTTCTGCCCAGCCCGGATGCCGCCAATGTCGGCCTCGGCGAAGCTCGTGTCGATGCGCATTTCCGACAGATCCTGAGCGATCTTGATCAGCGTCGGCGTCTGGAAGCTGGCCGCCACCGTCTGGCCGAGATCGACCACGCGGTCGATGACTACGCCATCGACCGGTGAGCGGATCACCGTGAAATTGAGGTTTGCCCGGTCGCGCTCGTTCTGCGCCTTGGCCAGCGCCAGTTGCGCCCGGGCCGACTTGAGGGCCTGGGTGGACTGGTCGTACTCCTGCTTGGAGACGTATTCCTGGGCGATCAGCGACTTCATGCGCGCCTCGTTGGCCTGCGCCAGTTCCAGCGTCGCCTGGGCGTTGATGACATTCGCCGCGCTCTGCCGCTCGGTGGCCGAAACCAGCGCATCGTCCAGTTCAAGCAGCGGCTGGCCCTTCTTCACCTTGTCGTTGAAATCGACGTAGAGCTTCTTCACCGTGCCCGACACCTGCGTCCCGACGCTGATCAGCACCACCGGATTGAGCGTGCCGTTGGCCGATACGGTCTGCGTCACCTCGCCTTTGTCGACCGTCGCCAGCTTGTAGCGGGTTTCCGGGTTTTGCGCCGCGCGCTGCTTGCTGTACCAGACACCGCCGCCGATCAGGCTGGCAATCACGGTGACGCCAAGCAAAATCTTGCCGATTTGTTTCATGGTCTTCCCTCCGCCGCCGGTTGCAGCAGCGTGTAATCGAGCGCGCCCATGGACTGAGCCAGCGTGGCGCGGTAAACATTCCAGTCGAGCTGCGCCTGAATGCGCTGCAGCCGGGCGCTGGCCAGGGCACTCTGCGCCGACAACAGATCGAGCACGGTGCCGACGCCAGCCTTGTAGCGGCCGAGCGCGACGCGTTCCGACTGCTCGGCGCTGGCGACCAGATCAGCCGAGGTCTTCAGACTTTGCGTCGCCGTCGTCAGGCTCTGGTAGGACTTCCAGACGTCAAGCGCGATCTGGTTTTTGATCCTATCGCGCTGCGCGGCGCGAACATCGGCCTGCGCTGCGGCCGAACGCACGCGGTAAGTCGTGTCGAAGCCGGCGAAGATCGGCACGTTAAGCGTCAGCCCGATGCTGCCACCCTGCGTGACGACGCCGGCCGTGTTCTGCCAGCTCGGCCCGGCCGCCAAGGAGATGGTCGGCCGGCCCTGAGCGCGGGCGATGTCGACGCTGGCCTCGGCCGCCTTGAGCTGCGCTTCCGCCGCCTTGAGATCAGGCCGCCGAGCCTGCGCCTCGGCGATCATGGCATCGACTTCCTTCTGGAAAGCCAGGTCGGCCGGCAAGGCGGGCAGTTCGGCCAAAGCAATTTTCTGCTGCGCCTCGAAACCGAGCGCATTGGCCAGCGCGCCCCGCCCGTTGCGGGCCTCACCCTCAGCCCGGATGCGATTGAGCGTCGCCTGCGACAGCGCCGTCTGCGCCTGCAGGCGATCAGCCGGCGTCGCCACGCCGACCTGGTAGCGGGCATCAGCCGCCCGGAAGCTCTCGCCGGCCGAACGCTCGGCCTCGCTCGCCGACACCACCGCCGCCTGCGTCGCCTGCGCCGTGTAGTAGGTCTGCAGCGCGGCGAGAAACAGCGACTGCACCGTCGCATCCTGCGTCGCCGCCGCGGCATTGAGTAGTTGCTGCGCATTCTCGACATTGGCCGAACGCTGGCCGAAATCGATCAGCAGCCACGACAGCGTTAGCGCGGCGGAACGCCGGTTATACGAACCGTCGTCATACTGAAAACGCGTCGCGCTGGCACTGGCATCGAGATTCGGCAACCAGCCGGCCTTGGCGACGCCAACCAGCGCCGCCTGCACCCGCGCCGAAGCCCACACCTCGCGTGTCTGCGGGTGGTTGCACAAGGCCAGATCGACCGCATCGAGCGCCGTCAGCGCCGTTGCCGGAATCTCGGTAGCACAGGGCGCTTCGCCGACCCGGGCAGCCAGGCTGGGCGACACCTTGAGCGGCGCCATGGCATCGGTGGCGAACGGATCGGTCAATCCTGCCGCCATGGCCGGAAGGCTCAGGCAGGTCAGCAGGGCAAGTAATCGGCGTGACGGATTCGACATGGCCGCTAGTTTAGCTTCAGCACCAGGAATACGGCTGTTAGCAATTGTTACCGGAACGGAGAGTGGCGGTTCGGCGCCACTCTACCCATGGAAAATAGAGTGCGTATGAGCTACGCTGAACCTTATATCACTGTCGTGTCTATCTTAAGGGGAGGGAGATGCCGTGAGCATGGCCACGCTTCAGAAGCGTCCCGCCTGGCTGGCTCGAGACATGACGACGGCAATGGTCGTGGCGGCCTGCCTGATATCGAGCCCGGCATTGGCATCCGATGATGCATCGTCAACAAAAGACGTTGCCGACATGGACATTGGTGAACTGGTCAACGTGCGGGTATCCCCCTTCAACGTCTCCACCCACCTCGACAGCGGCTACCACGCCGCCAATTCGGTGTCCGGATCCCGCTTCGATTCGCCGATCCGCGACCTTCCCTTCGCCATCCAGGTCTTCACGGAGTCCTTCATCAAGGACCAGAAGCCGCGGGACATCTTCGACATCGCGCGCTATTCGCCCGGCGTCACCTACCGCAGCAACGACTTCAACGAAGGCAATGCCAACCTCGCCATCCGCGGCTTCGCGATCAGTGCGACGCCCGGCAATGTCCAGATCCTGCGCGATGGCTTCCATGGCCCGTCAATCTTCGATTTCACCAATATTTCGCGCGTCGAAGTGGTCAAGGGGCCGGCCTCCTTCCTCTACGGCCAGGTCGCCCCCGGCGGCATCGTCAATGTCATCACCAAGAATCCACAGCCCCTGTTCGCCGCCACCGCCGAGATGCGCTATGGATCCTACGGCCAGTACCGCGTCGAGACCGACATTACCGGGCCGGCGACGAAGACGCTGTTCTACCGGTTTGCCGCCGCCTACGACCAGGACATGGGCTACTGGGATCCCTATGACGCCCATTCCCGGAACTTTTCGCCATCCCTGCTGTGGCAGCCGACTGATCGCATCAGCGTTTCGCTCAAATACGAAAACTACAGCAAGACAGAGACGCCGCAACTCATGCAAAAGCCCGGCTATAACCGACAAACAGGCGTTGTTCCGACGGTGGCCGATCCCAACCTGTCGGGCGTCGATGTACCCGGCCTGCCGGATAACTGGAACAGCATGTCCTACGCCGACTACCGGGAAAGCGACACCGACAACCTGAGCGTCTGGCTCGACTTCACGGCCAACGATCACTGGAACCTGCGCGCCGGATACGCCCACCTGAAGTATCAGGTCGATGCCCTGTTCTCCGGCAATCTCGGCATGGCCAACAACACCACGCTGCTCCAGGGCCGTCGCGTCAGGGCACAGAGCTACACCAACTGGGACGACAGCTACGAAGCGCAGGCCGTCGGCAAGTACAAGCTAGGCGACACCAGCCTGCGCCTGCTGTTCGGCGCCCAACACGTCGATCGCCGCTTCGAAAACTGGGCCGGCCAGGCCCCCAACGATCCGGCGCTCGGCAGCACGCCCACCGCATCGCCACTGCCGCTCTGGGATCTCGCCGACCCCTCCACCTGGAACCGCAACCTGACGATCCCCCGGTCAGCGCTCACGGCAAACCAGACCGATCAAACCACCCGTTTCACCGACCAATCGATTTATGGCGGAACGACCTTCGGTTTCCTCAACGAACGATTGCTCGTCCTTGCCGGCTGGCGCCATACCTCGACGGAAAGTCAGCTTACCAACAACCTGACCGGCCAGTCCCCGGCCAGCATTACCGCCAGCATGGTGACGCCACAATACGGTGTACTTTTCAAACTGACGCCAGGCCTATCGGCCTTTGCCTCCTACGCCAAGTCTTTCGTCCCCGGCTCACAGATCCTCAACAATGTCGACGGCACGTCCTCCCCGGCCAAACCGACCCAAGGCAAGGGCTACGACATAGGCCTCAAGGCCGACCTGCTTGACCGCCGAGTTTCCGGCACCCTGACTTTCTTCGACATCCGCAACAAGAACATCGTCAACGATCTCGCCGTCACCGATGCGCTCGGCAATGTAGTTCTCTACAACGTGCAAAGCGGCGAACAACGCTCAAGGGGGGTCGAAGTAGATGCGACGATCACCCCCAATGACAACTGGCAGATCTATCTTTCCTACAGCCTCATGAAAGCGCAGATCACGGACTTTTCCGGCAACGACGCGGCCATTCTGGCGCAGGATCCGGCCACCCTCGATCCCGCTGGCCAGACCAATTACAGAAACGTACAGCTATTCCACAACGCCCCTTTGCAAATGAGTGCGCCACAACTGGCCAACCTGTGGACCCGCTATAACTTTACGCAAGGAGGCTGGCAGGGGCTTTACCTGATCGGCGGCATCAATTACGTGGTCGACCAGACGATCCTGCCGGACGGCCCGAAGTCCTCGCACCAGACCTACACGCTGATCAACGCGGGCATTGGCCATTCCTGGAAAC
Source organism: Betaproteobacteria bacterium HGW-Betaproteobacteria-4 (assembly GCA_002840785.1). Classification (GTDB taxonomy): domain Bacteria; phylum Pseudomonadota; class Gammaproteobacteria; order Burkholderiales; family Rhodocyclaceae; genus Azonexus. The sequence continues at coordinate 6,371 of PHCH01000065.1, forward strand.
TGCCCAACGGCTATCGGGCAAAACTTGAGCTATTGGGCAAGAACCTCACCGACGAGGTCTACCGCCCATCGCAGAGCACGCGGAGCCGTCCTCGCGAGTTTCTCCTCACTTTCACGGCCGATTTTTGAGCCCGGGGCCGAATCCATGAAAACTGCACTTCGCTCATGGATGATATCCCTCCTCCTTGCCCTGGCGCTGCCGGCGACGGTGGCCAGCCAGGTTGTACCGGCCGAGAACCCGAACCGGGTGAAGGCGGCCTTTCTGCGCAATTTTGCCCATTACGTCACCTGGCCGGCCCAGGCCTTTCCCGATAGCCAGGCGCCCTGGCATATCTGCATTCTCGGCGAGGATCCGCTGGGCGAACTGGTCGAGACTACGGTCAGGGGACGCACCGAGCAGGGACGTTCATTCAAGGTTCTCCGGGCGAATACGGCCGAGGAACTGCCACCTTGCCAGATCATCTTCATTGCCTATCAGGATCCGGCCAAGCGTCGTGCCGCGCTCGACAAGCTCAAAGGCAAGTCGGTTCTGACGGTTGGCGATGCCCCGGAATTCCTGCGCGAAGGGGGCATCATCCGCTTTCAGGTTGAAGACCGGGTACGCATGAGCATCAACCTCGACCAGGCCAGAGCCGTTTCCCTGACCATCCCGACCAGAATGCTGGAAGTATCCAGCGCCATTCAGGAAAACGGCGTCGTACGCCGGGTCAGATAGATCATGTTGCGCCAACTCGACATCCATAAGCGGCTTGCCCTCGTTCTCTGGGGCGCGGCACTACTGGCATTCGTTGTGACCGGCGCGGGCCTGGCGATCTACCAGAACCACACCCTCGAGGATCGCGCCCGCAGGATCATGGCGCCCTACGCCCAGATGGTCTCTGTCGGAACCGATGCGGCCGTTGCCTTTGAAGATCCGGTGCGGGCACAGGAAATTCTCGATACCCTGCGAGCCAACCCGCAAATTCTCGACGCCGACATTGTCCTGGCCAGCGGACGCGTTTTGGCCAGCTTCCGGCACAAGGACAACCCCCGGCCTCAAGCTTTTCAGATCAAGGCTGACGGTATCCATTTCGGCGAGAGCCGGGTCGAGTGGCAGCAAGGCTTGTCGAGTGGCGCGCAGCTACGCCTGGGGATGAGCCGGGAGCAACTGGGAGAACAGACTCACCAGGTCCTGTGGGGCTTTGCCGCCGGCGTCCTGGTTTTGCTGATGGTCACGGTTGCCCAATTGGCCGTGTTGCGGAGGACCATCGTGCGCCCCATCGCTTTGCTGACCGAAGCAAGCGAACTGGTTCGCAGCCAGGCCAACTACCAGCACCGTGTTCCGGCCGATGGGACCGATGAAGTTGCCCGCCTGGGACAGAACTTCAATGCGATGATGGGGGCCATCCAGGAGCGCGAGAACGATTTACAGCGCGCCACGCGTTTCCAGCGAGCGATTCTCGACAATGTCGCTTACGGCATCATTTCCTGCACACCGGATGGGACTGTTACCAGTTTCAACCCGGCTGCCGAGCGTCTGCTCGGCTATACGGCGGATGAAGTGGTCGGCAAAAAAACCCCAGAGATCTGGCACGATCCGGAAGAACTGGCCGCGCGCGCGCTTGCCCTCTCCAAAGAACTGAACGCAACCATCCAGCCCGGATTTGAGGTTTTTTCGGCCCGTCCTCTGCACAACCTGACGGAGGAGAACGAATGGACCTTTATACGCAAGGATGGAAGGCGGATCCCGGTCAATCTGTTGATCAGCGCACTGCGCGACGACAGCGGCGCGATTGCCGGCTTTGTCGGGCTGACCTTCGATCTCAGCGAACGCAAATTTGCCGAGCAGGAGATTCTTGCCCTCAACAGCGAACTCGAAGCCCGGGTACGCCGCCGCACGGCCGAACTCGAAGCGGCCAACGCGGAACTCATTCTGGCCCACCATAATGCCGAAGCGGCGAGCCAGGCAAAGAGCGCCTTCCTGGCCAACATGAGCCACGAGTTGCGCACCCCAATGAACGCCATCATGGGCATGACCAACCTGGCCCAGCGCCATACCACCGATCCGAAGCTCATCGACCAGCTCGGCAAGATAGAACACGCCTCCCGCCATCTGCTCTCCGTCATCAACGACATTCTCGACATTTCGAAGATCGAGGCCGAACGCCTGATGCTGGAGAAAGTGAATTTCCACCTCGGCGAAGTGCTTGAAAACATTGTCAGCATGGTCGGCCATCGCACGGCCGAAAAAGGCCTTGAGCTCATCATCGAACAGCCACCGGAAATCGCTTGTCTGTCCCTCGTCGGCGACCCCATGCGGCTCAGCCAGATTCTCCTCAACTACTCCGGCAACGCCATCAAGTTCACCGAACGCGGCAGCATTACCATTCGCGCCCGACTGCTCGAGGAAAGCGCGACGGATGTTCTGCTCCGCTTCGAAGTACAGGATACCGGTATCGGCATCGCCAGCGAATGTCAGCGCCGCCTGTTCACCAACTTCGAACAGGCGGATAGTTCGCTGACCCGAAAGTATGGCGGCACCGGCCTGGGCCTGGCGATCAGCAAGCGTCTGAGCCAACTGATGGGGGGTAAGGTCGGTGTCGTCAGCACCGAGGGCGTCGGTAGCACATTCTGGTTTACCGCAAGGCTGAGCAAAGGGGATGCGAATGCAGTCGCGGCAGTACCGGACGCGCCGGAACATTCGGCCGAAGCGCAACTAAGAAGCCGCTTTGCCGGCAAGCGCATCCTTCTGACAGAAGATGAGCCAATCAATCAGGAAGTTTCCCAGGGCTTGCTTGAAGATGTCGGCCTGACAGTGGATTTGGCCAGAGACGGTGTCGAGGCAGTCAAACAGGCAAAAGCAAGGTACTACGACCTGATCCTGATGGACATGCAGATGCCGAAGATGAACGGTATTGAAGCAACGCGGGTAATTCGGACCATCCCCGGCCATGAACACACACCGATTTTGGCGATGACGGCCAATGCCTTTAACGAGGACCGCCAGAAATGCCTCGACGCCGGGATGAACGACCACATTGGCAAACCGGTCGAGCCCAACCACCTCTACGCCACCTTGCTGCAATGGCTGTCCAATTCGAAAAACCAAGGGTCAAACACGGAAATCAGCCAGTCTGATGGCCAATAGCAGCATTGCTACGGTCAACCCGGAAAAACAGCCAAAATCAAAACCGCCAGGCCCACCGGCCAAGGCCAGCAACGAACCTTCAGCCCTCGTCCCTGGCGGCCTTGAGCATTTCAGCTTCGAGCACGACGGTGTCGGTGTCGGCGCGGCCCTTCAAAACGATTTCGTCGAAAACCGGCTCGTTCGGGTGGCCCTCTTTGCCGTAGCCATCGCGAAAGGCAATCCACTTGGCGAGCATGATTTCATGCTCGCTGAGGCCGGTTACCATGCCATCCGGGACGCGAACTCCGAGCTGGATCAAAGCACGTACCACTTCATTGCGCTTGCCGCGCACGGCCATGCTGAGCGGCGATGTAGGCTGGCTGTTATCGGCCAGATTGGCCACCGCCCCACGCCGAACCAGTTCGGTAACGATCTCGACATGGCCAAAAAAGCAGGCAATCCCCAAAGGCAAACCCGGCTCGCCCCCCGCCGGGTCATCCGGCAAGGCACCGGCATCCAGGGCGCGAATGACATGTTTCAGGCTCCCGGCCCGAATCGCGTTGAGAAGGTCTTGTTGCGCAGCCATGATCGTTTTGAAACTCCGACAGATATCGCAAATTATAGACGACAGCACCATCGCCTCTACGGGACCTGCCAGATACGGTAAAATCCCGACCCACTATGCTCTATCCCCTCATTCGCAAGTTCTTTTTCGCCCTCGACGCCGAAACTGCCCATGGTATCGGCATGAATGGCATCGATTTCCTCAACGCCGCCGGCTTCTCCTGCCTGGTCGCCAAAAATGTCGCCGCCTGCCCGGTCGAGGTCATGGGCCTCAAGTTCCCGAATCCGGTTGGCCTGGCCGCCGGTCTCGACAAGAATGGCGACCACATCGATGCGCTGGCCAAGCTCGGCTTCGGTTTCATCGAAATCGGCACGATCACGCCGCGCCCGCAGGATGGCAACCCGAGGCCCCGCCTGTTCCGCATCCCGGAGGCGCAGGGCATCATCAACCGGATGGGCTTCAACAACGCCGGCGTCGACAGCTTGCTGGAAAACGTCCGCCGCGCCGAATTCCCGAAAAAGGGCGGCATTCTCGGCATCAACATCGGCAAGAACGCCACGACGCCGATCGAGAAAGCCGCCGACGACTACCTGATCTGCCTCGACAAGGTGTACAACGACGCCAGCTACGTGACGGTCAACATCTCGTCGCCGAACACCAAGAACCTGCGCGAACTGCAGAAGGACGAGGCACTCGACGACCTGCTCGCCCAGCTCAAGGCCAAACAGCTGCAACTCGCCGAGCAGCACGGCAAATACGTGCCGATGGCCCTCAAGATCGCCCCCGATCTCGACGACGAACAGATCACCGCCATCGCCGACGCGCTGCGCCGTCACCGTTTCGACGGCGTCATCGCCACCAACACCACGCTGTCGCGCGACGGCGTCGAAGGCCTGCCGAATGGCGCGGAAACCGGCGGCCTGTCGGGCAAGCCGGTTTTCGCGAAATCGACGGCCGTGCAGAAAAAACTGGCGATTGCGCTGGCCGGCGAACTGCCGATCATCGGTGTCGGCGGCATCATGGGCGGCGAGGACGCAGCCGAGAAAATCCGCGCTGGCGCAAGCCTGGTGCAGTTCTACAGCGGTTTCATCTACCGCGGCCCCGATCTGGTGGCCGAAGTGGCCGAGACTCTGGCTCACGTCATCGGGAAGAAAAAGGCATAAGGCCATAACTGGCGCGCGGTTGTTTGCCCCGCGGCAAAGCCCGATAATACGCGCCTCACGCACGCCCAATCTATGAGCCACTACCTCTTCATTCTCGTCGGCGCAGTCCTCGTCAATAACGTCGTACTGGTCAAGATTCTCGGTCTTTGCCCCTTCATGGGCGTTTCCAAGAAACTGGAGACCGCCTACGGCATGGGCGCCGCGACGACCTTCGTGCTGACCATGGCGACCGGTGCCAGCTACATCATCGACCACTACCTGTTGATGCCGTTCGGGCTGGAATACCTGCGCACGCTGTCCTTCATCGTCACCATCGCGGCCATCGTCCAGCTCACCGAAATGGTCATCGCCAAGACCTCGCCGACGCTGCAACAGACGCTGGGCATCTACCTGCCGCTGATCACCACCAACTGCGCCGTGCTCGGCGTGCCGTTGCTCAATATTTCGAACGGCTACAACTTCGTTGAATCCCTGCTCTTCGGCGCCGGCAGCGCCGTCGGCTTCTCGCTGGTCCTGATCCTCTTCGCCGGCATCCGCGAGCGGGTCGAGGGCGCCGAAGTGCCGACGCATTTCCGCGGGGCGGCCATCGCCATGGTCACCGCCGGCCTGATGGCGCTGGCCTTCATGGGCTTCGCTGGCCTGGACAAGTACCAATAATGGACATCCTGCTCGCCATCGCCATCATGGCCCTCGGCGCCGTCGTTCTCGGCGCGGCGCTCGGTTTCGCCGCGATCAAGTTCAAGGTCGAGGGCGACCCGCTGGTCGAGAAGATCGAGGCCATCCTGCCGCAAACCCAGTGCGGCCAGTGCGGGTTCCCCGGTTGCAAGCCCTATGCCGAAGCCATCGTCAATGGCGAGGAAATCAACAAGTGCCCGCCGGGCGGGGCTGAAGGCGTGCAGCGCCTGGCTGACCTGCTCGGCCGCGAAGTCAAGCCGCTCGACGCCGAGGAAAAACCGAAGCAGATCGCCATCATCGACGAGAACACCTGCATCGGCTGCACGCTGTGCATCCAGTCCTGCCCGGTCGATGCCATCGTCGGTGCCGCCAAGCAGATGCACACCATCATTGCCCAGCAATGTACCGGCTGCGAACTGTGCCTGCCGCCCTGCCCGGTCGAGTGCATCCACATGGAAGTCATCCCCGAAACCATCGACAACTGGAAGTGGAAGTATCCGGTC
>PHCH01000066.1:0-18736 GCA_002840785.1 Betaproteobacteria bacterium HGW-Betaproteobacteria-4
TCGGCGACCAGCGCGACGATCTTCGACGTCCCGATGTCCAGCCCCACCACCAGATCCTTGTTGTCCCTGCTCATAGTCTTACTTTCCCTTCCCCTCGCCCGCCACTCGCATGGCGAAACCATTCGGATACCGCAAATCCACTACCGTCGGCCGGATCGCCTGACGGGCGACCGTTTCCGGATAAATTTCCAGGAACCGCTGCAGGCGAACGCCGACCGGCGCCTTCTGCTGTTCCCGACCGATATCGACCAACATGCCGTTGTCCAGCTTGAGCTGCCAGGCCAGACGCGGCGACAGCGTGAGCTGCACCGGCTTCTCGCCGACCGCTGCAAAGGAGCCGACAAACTCGCTGTAATGCTTGAGCACATCCTGCGCCGTACCCTGCGGCCCGACCAGCAAGGGCAGGCTGCTCGCCTCGCTGTCCGGCAGGGCGGCGATGAACACTTCGCCGTAGCTGTTGACCAGCTCGCCGCGCCCCTCGCCCCAGCGCGCCACCGGCTTGTGCTCCTCGATCCTGATTTCCAGTCGATCCGGCCATTGGCGACGCACTTCGACCTTGCGCGCCCAGGGCAGTTTCTCCAGCGCGCCGCGCACTTGCTGCAGATTGAGGCTGAAGAAATTGCCGGTCAGCGAACCCGGCAGGACCTGCTCCACCTCGCCGCGCTTGGTGTGCTCCAGGGCCTCGGCAAAGACCACCTGCCTGACCGGCAACGACGGCACGCGCACCAGCCAGACCGCGCCGGCGGCCAGCAACGCTGCCGCCGCAACCAGCGTGAGCAGGTCGGCGATGGCGTTGAGCAGGTGCGGTTTGCCGCCGCAACCAGCGTGAGCAGGTCGGCGATGGCGTTGAGCAGGTGCGGTTTGTTCCACATTCATTGGCTCAGTCGTTTGTCGCAAGTTCGAGGACACGGCGGACCAGCGTCGGGTAATCCATGCCATTGACGCGGGCGGCCATCGGCACCAGCGAGTGGTCGGTCATGCCCGGCGCGGTATTCACTTCGAGGAAGTAATGCTTGCCGTCCTCGTCCATCAGAAAGTCGACCCGACCCCAACCACGGCCGCCGAGGACGCGGAAAGCTTCGAGCGCGCCCTTGCGGATTTCCATTTCCTTGGCTTCCGGCAGGCCGCACGGGCACAGGTATCGGGTGTCGTCGCGGTTGTACTTGGCTTCGTAGTCGTACCACTCGGTGGCCGGCTCGATCTTGATGATCGGCATGGCTTCGTCGCCGATGATGCCGACCGTGTATTCACCACCGAGCACGCCCTTTTCGGCGATGACCAGCGGGTCGAGTTTGGCCGCCGCTTCGTAGGCGGCCTTGAGCGCGCCGCGCTCCTTGACCTTGGTGATGCCAATCGACGAGCCCTCGTGCGCCGGCTTGACGAAGAGCGGCAAGCCGAGTTCTTCCTCGACCTCGGCGAAGTCGGAATCGGCATTGAGCAGCGCGTATTCGGGAATGGCCAGGCCGGCCGCCTGCCACATCAGCTTGGTGCGGAACTTGTCCATGGCCAGCGCCGAGGCGAGCACGCCGGAGCCGGTGTAGGGAATGTGCATGACTTCCAGCGCGCCCTGGATCGTGCCGTCTTCGCCGTGCCGGCCATGCAGCGCGATGAAGGCGCGGTCGTAGCCTTTCAGCGCGTCGAGCGGTTGCGACGCCGGGTCAAAGGCGTGGGCGTCAATGCCCTGCCCTTGCAACGCGGCGAGCACGCGCGAACCGCTGTTCAACGAAACTTCACGTTCGGCGGAGGTTCCACCAAAGAGGACGGCGACTTTGCCGAATTCAGACATGCTTTGCTCCAGACTGCATTTCAATTTTGGGCATTTTTCCCGGTTGACCGTAGGAGTTCATTGCTGGCCCGCCACTTTCCCGGGAACGGCGCCTATCGAGCCGGCGCCCATGCACAACACCACGTCGCCAGCGCGGGCGACATCCATGATCGTTTGCGGCATGGCCGCGATGTCTTCGACGAAAACCGGCTCGACCTTGCCGCCGACGCGCAGGGCGCGGGCCAGCGAACGGCCGTCGGCAGCGACGATGGACGCTTCGCCGGCGGCGTAGATTTCAGCCAGCAACAGCGCGTCGACGGTGCCCAGCACCTTGACGAAATCCTCGAAGCAATCGCGCGTCCGCGTGTAGCGGTGCGGCTGGAAGGCCAGCACCAGACGGCGGCCCGGGAAGGCGCCACGGGCGGCGGCCAGCGTCGCGGCCATTTCGACCGGGTGGTGGCCGTAGTCGTCGACCAGCGTGAAGCTGCCGCCGTCCGGCAAGGCCACCTCGCCATAACGCTGGAAGCGCCGGCCGACGCCCTTGAACTCGGCCAGCGCCTTGACGATGGCCGCATCGGAAACCTGCACTTCGGTCGCCACGGCAATGGCGGCCAGGGCATTCAGCACATTGTGCATACCCGGCGTGTTGAGCGTGATGGCCAGACGCGAGGTGGTGCCGTTGACGCGCACGCAATCGAAGCGCATCCGGCCGTCCTCGGCGACGATGTTCTCGGCGTAGAAATTGTTCTCCGGCGACAGGCCGTAGGTGATGATCTGCTTCGGCACGCGCGGCATGATGTCGCGCACATTGGCGTCGTCGCCGCAGAGGACAGCCACGCCGTAGAAAGGTAGGCGATTGAGAAACTCGACGAAGGCGCTCTTCAGACGCTCGAAGTCATGGCCGTAGGTTTCCATGTGGTCGGCGTCGATATTGGTGACGACCGAAATGACCGGCGACAGGAAGAGGAAGGAGGCATCCGACTCGTCGGCCTCGGCGACGAGAAAATCGCCGCTGCCGAGGCGGGCATTGGCCCCCGCCGCATTGAGCCGACCGCCGATGACGAAGGTCGGATCGACGCCGCCTTCGGCCAGGATGCTGGCAACCAGGCTGGTCGTCGTCGTCTTGCCATGCGTCCCGGCGATGGCGATGCCGTGCTTGAGGCGCATCAATTCGGCCAGCATCTGGGCGCGCGGGACGACCGGGATCTTCTTTTCGCGGGCGGCAACGACTTCCGGGTTGTCGGCCTTGACGGCCGTCGAGGTGACCACGGCATCGGCCCCGGCAATGTTTTCGGCGGCATGGCCGAGCATGACCTTGACGCCTTCGCCTTCGAGGCGGCGCGTCGTGGCGCTGGCCGCCAGATCGGAGCCGCTCACCGTGTAGTCGAGGTGGGCCAGGACTTCGGCAATGCCGCTCATGCCTGAGCCGCCGACGCCGACGAAGTGGATGTGTTTAACCTTGTGTTTCATTTATTTCGCGCTCTCCGCACAAATAGTCGCCACTTCTTCGGTGGCATCGGGCTTGGCCAGGCTGCGGGCCTGTACAGCCATTTCCAGCAATTGACCGCGGGAATAGTTGCGGATCAGTGCAATCGACTCCGGCGTCAGCTCGTCCTGTGGCAGCAGGAAGGCGCCACCGGCATGGACCAGGAACTTGGCGTTGCCGGTCTGGTGGTCGTCAACCGCATGCGGGAAGGGCACAAGAATGCTCGCCACGCCGGTCGCTGCCAGCTCGGCCACGGTCAGGGCGCCAGCCCGGCAGATGACCAGGTCGGCCCATTCGTAGGCGCCCGCCATGTCTTCGATGAAGGGCACGCAATGGGCCTGGACACCGACCGCGGCGTAATTGGCCTTGAGCCCCTCGATATGCTTCTCGCCGGCCTGATGGACGATCTGCGGCTGATCGCTGGCGCCGAGCAGGGCCATGCCCCTGGGCACCATTTCGTTGAGGGCCTGGGCGCCGAGGCTGCCACCGATGACCAGCAGGCGCAGGGCGCCGCTGCGATCGGCAAAACGTTCAGCCGGTGGGGCGATTTTGGCGATTTCCGGACGCACCGGATTGCCGACCCAGACGCCTTTGTTCAACACGTTGGGGAAGCCGGTCACGATGCGGTCGGCCACTCTGGCCAGCACGCGATTGGCCAGCCCTGCCACCGAATTCTGTTCATGGACGACCAGCGGCTTGCCGAGCAGAGCGGCCATCATGCCGCCCGGAAAGGTGATGTAACCGCCCATGCCGAGCACGACATCGGGCTGGATCTGGCGAATGGCCTTCTGCGCCTGCCAGAACCCCTTGAGCAGATTGACCGGCAGCAGCAGCTTGCGCAGGATGCCCTTGCCGCGCAGGGCGGCGAATTTCAGATTGACCATCTCGAAGCCGTGCTGCGGCACGAGGCGGGCTTCCATGCCATCCGGATTGCCGAGCCAGACAACCCGCCAGCCGGCATCGCGCATCGAATGGGCGACGGCCAGGGCCGGGAAGATGTGGCCGCCGGTACCGCCGGCCATGATCATGATGGTCTTGCTCATAGCTTGCCACCTCTCATGAGCTGCCGATTCTCCCAGTCGACACGCAGAAGAATCGCCAGCGCCACGCAGTTGGCGAAAACGCCCGATCCGCCGAAGCTCATGAGCGGCAGGGTCAGGCCCTTGGTCGGCAGCAGGCCCATGTTGACGCCCATGTTGATGAAGGACTGGACGCCGAACCAGATGCCCATGCCCATGGCGACCAGCGCCGGGTAGAGGCGGTCGAGCTGGACGGCCTGGCGGCCGATGGCGAAGGCGCGCTGCACGAGCAGGGCGAACAGGGCGATGATCGCGACGACGCCGAAGAAACCCAGCTCTTCGGCGATCACGGCGAGCAGGAAGTCGGTGTGCGCTTCCGGCAGGTAGAACAGTTTTTCGACGCTGGCGCCGAGGCCGACGCCGAAGAGTTCGCCACGGCCGAAGGCAATCAGCGAATGCGACAGCTGGTAGCCCCGGCCGTAGGCATCGGCCCACGGGTCCATGAAGCCGAACACGCGGTCGCGCCGGTAGGGCGAGACGATGATCATGATCGCGAAGGCTATGAGCAGGCCGACGATGAGCAAGGCAAACAGCCGCGCCTTGAGGCCGCCAAGGAAGAGGATGCCCATGGCGATCGAGATGATGACGACGAGAGCGCCAAAATCCGGCTCCTTCAAGAGCAGCATGCCGACGATGGCCATGGCGCCGAACATCGGCAGGAAGGCCTGCTTGAGGTCATGCATGACGTTGATCTTGCGCACCGTGTAGTCGGCGGCGTAGAGCACGGCAAACATCTTCATGAGTTCGGACGGCTGCAGGTTGGCGAAACCAAGCGACAGCCAGCGGCGGGCGCCATTGACGTCACGGCCGATGCCGGGGATCAGCACGAGGGCCAGCAGGGCGACGCCGATCATGAACAGATAAGGCGCGTTTTTCTGCCACAGCGACAGCGGCACCTGGAATGTGACGGCGGCGGCAACCAGCCCGATGCACAGGAAAATGCCGTGGCGCACCAGGTAATAGGCCGGCTGATGACCGGTGAAACGGCCGCCTTCGGCGATGGCAATCGAGGCCGAATAGACCATGACCAGTCCCGAGAAGAGCAGGATCAAGATGCTCCACAGCAGGGCGTAGTCGATCTCGGCAACTTGCCGACGCGGCGAGTCGAGGGCGCCGATCATCATGATTGCAGCCCCTTCACGGCGTCGATGAAAGCCTGAGCGCGATGGGCGTAATTCTTGTACATGTCGAGGCTGGCGCAGGCTGGTGAGAGCAGGACGCAATCGCCCGATTTGGCCTGGGCAGCAAGCCAACGCACGGCGGCTTCCATGTCGCCGAGGATGCGGGTCGGCACGCCGCTGCCTTCGAGCGCCATGCCGATGGCGGCGGCGTCGCGGCCGATCAACGCCACGGCGCGGCCGTGTTTTTCGAGAGCGGGCTTGAGCGGCGAGAAATCCTGGCCCTTGCCGTCGCCGCCGAGGACGATGGCGACCTGGCGGCCCATGCCTTCGATGGCGGCCAGCGTGGCGCCGACGTTGGTTCCCTTGGAGTCGTCGACGTAAAGCACGCCGCCGATTTCGGCGACGGTTTCGACGCGGTGCGGCAGGCCGGCGAAAGACTTGAGCGCTTCGATCAGGCCAGCCGGGGCGATGCCGATGGCTTCGCACAGGGCCAGCGCCGCCATCGCGTTGGCCGCATTGTGCAGACCGGACAACTTGAGTTCAGCCAGCGCAACGAGCTTTTCCTTGCCGCGCCAGATGGCGCCGTCGGCAAAACCGTAATCGACACCGCGCGGCGCGGCGTTCAGGCCGAAGGTCACCATCGTCCGGCCACAACGGCCGTTGGCCATCGACCAGTCGTCGTCACGGTTCAGCACCATGACGCCCTTGCCCTGGAAGACGCGCGACTTGGCGGCGGCGTAGTTGGCCAGGCTGCCTTCGTAGCGGTCGAGGTGATCTTCCGAGACGTTGAGGACGGTGGCGGTTTCGGCGTTGAGGTGATGCGTCGTTTCGAGCTGGAAGCTGGACAGCTCGACGACCCAGACCTTCGGCAAATTGCCGGCATCCTGCGCATCCATGAGGGCATCGAGGGCCGACGGCGAGATGTTGCCGCAGGCGATGGCCGGCACGCCGGCGCCGTTGAGCAGATGGGCGGTCAGTGCCGTCGTTGTCGTCTTGCCGTTGCTGCCGGTGATGGCGATGATCTTTGAATCGGGCACCTGCTCGCGCACGCCGGCGGCGAACAATTCGATTTCTGACACTATTTTCCGGTTGACCGTAGCAATCACCGGTGTGGCCTTCGGAACCCCCGGCGACAGCGCGACGAGATCGGCAGTGGCAAACGGCGCCTCGACGAACGGCCCGGCGATCAGTTCGGCGCCCGGCGCGACACGTTGCAGGGCGTCGACGTTCGGCGGGTTGTCACGCGAATCAGCGACGCGGACCAACGCGCCCTGGCGATGCAGCCATTTGGCCATCGCCAGTCCGGACTCACCGAGCCCGACAACCAGAACGCGTTTGCCGCGAAGTTCCATGTTCTAGCGCAACTTCAACGAAGACAGCCCGACCAGCACGAGCATGATGGTGATGATCCAGAAGCGGACGACGACCTGCGTCTCCTTCCAGCCCGATTGTTCAAAGTGGTGGTGCAGCGGCGCCATGCGCAGGATGCGGCGGCCTTCGCCGAATTTTTTCTTGGTGTATTTGAAGTAGCTGACCTGCAGCATGACCGACAGCGTTTCGACGACGAAGACGCCGCCCATGATGAGCAGGACGATTTCCTGACGCAGGATGACGGCGACGGTGCCGAGCGCCGCGCCGAGCGACAGGGCGCCGACGTCGCCCATGAAGACTTCGGCCGGATAGGCGTTGAACCACAGAAAGCCAAGCCCGGCCCCGGCGATGGCGCCGAGCAGGATGCACAACTCGCCCGCCCCCGGCACGTAGGGGATGAGCAGGTACTTGGAAAGCCCGGCGTGGCCGGTGACGTAAGCGAAGATGGCGAAGGCGCCGGCGATCATGACGGTCGGCATGATGGCGAGGCCGTCGAGGCCGTCGGTCAGATTGACCGCGTTGCTGGTGCCGACAATCACGAAATAGGTCAGCGTGATGAAACCGACGATGCCGAGCGGATAGGCAATGGTCTTGAAGAAGGGGACGATCAATTGCGTCTGGGCGCCGGACTTGGCCGAGTAGGCGAGGAACAGCGCGGCGCCGAGGCCGAGCACCGATTGCCAGAAATATTTCCAGCCGGCCGACAGGCCCTTCGGGTCGCGGTAAACCACCTTCTTCCAGTCGTCGTACCAGCCGACGATGCCGAAGCCGAGCGTGACGATGAGCACGGTCCACACATACTTGTTGCTGAGATCGCCCCAGAGCAGCGTGGTGAGACCGATGGAAATGAGGATCAGGACGCCGCCCATGGTCGGCGTGCCGGATTTGACGAGATGGGTTTGCGGGCCGTCGTTGCGTACCGCCTGGCCGATCTTCTTGGCGGCCAGCCAGCGGATGACGCCAGGGCCGGCGGCGAAGGAAATGAGCAGCGCAGTCATCGCCGCCAGCACGGTACGCAGCGTGATGTAGTTGAAGACGTTGAAAAAGCGAACGTCCTGGGCGAGCCATTGGGTCAGGGCCAGCAGCATCAGTGTTTCTCCTCGGGGGCAGCCAGCGCGTCGGCCACCCTTTCCATTTTCATGAAGCGCGACCCTTTCACCAGCACCGTGGTTTCCGGGCCCAATTCCTTGTCGACCGCAGCAATCAGCTTGTCGACATTGCAGAAATGACGGGCGCCTTCGCCAAAGTTGCGGACGGCCAGTTGCGCCACATCGCCGAGCGCGAACAGCCGGTCGATGCCCTGGCTCTTGGCGTAGCCGCCGATCTCGTCGTGGTACTGGCCGCTGGCCTCGCCGATTTCGCCCATGTCGCCGAGGACCAGGAGCTTGCGGCCGATGGTCGCGGCGAGCACGTCGATACCGGCGCGCACCGAATCCGGGTTGGCGTTGTAGGTGTCGTCGAGGATCTCGGCGCCGTTTTTGCCGGTCCGCCGTTGCAGGCGGCCCTTGACGCCGGAAAAGGCCTCCAGCCCGGCAGCCACGGCCGCCATCGGCACGCCGGCTGCCAGGCAGGCAGCGGCGGCGGCAACGGCGTTGCGGGCGTTGTGACGACCGGGGATGCGCAAGGTGATCGCGGCCTGACCTTCCGGCGCGCTCAGTTCGATGGTGATCTCGAGGCCATGCTGACGGACAGCGCCACGCACATCGGCGGCGTGGTCAATGGCGAAAGTCCGCACCGTGTGCTGACCGGCCATGCCGCGCCAGACTTCGGCGTAGGTGTCGTCGGCGTTGATCACGGCAACGCCGTTGGGGCGCAGGCCGGCGAAGATGCTGCCCTTTTCACGCGCCACTTCGTCCATGTCGCCCATGCCTTCGAGGTGGGCGCGCTGGGCGTTGGTGACGAGGGCCACGGTCGGCGCGCCAATCGGGGCCAGGTAGGCGATTTCGCCGGGATGGTTCATGCCCATCTCGATGACCGCGGCGCGGTGCGAAAGGCGCAGGCCGAGCAGGGTGAGCGGCAGGCCGATGTCGTTATTGAGGTTGCCGCGCGTGGACAGCACGGCGGCGCCGAAGGCGGCCTTGAGAATCGAGGCGACCATTTCCTTGGTCGTCGTCTTGCCGTTGGAGCCGGTCACGGCAATCACCGGCAGCGTGAACTGGGCGCGCCAGGCGGCGGCGAAACGGCCGAGGGCAAGGCGGGTGTCGTCGACAACAACGGCCGAAACGCCGGCCGGCACCTTGCTTTCATTCGAAACCAGCAGAGCGACGGCGCCAGCCGCGACAGCCTGGTCGAGAAAATCATGGGCGTCGAAACGTTCGCCGCTCAGGGCGATGAACAACTGGCCGTCGGCGACGGTACGCGTATCGGTCGACACGCCGGTCACATCGACGTCGGGGCCGATCAGACGGCCAGCGGTCGCCTCGGCGACTTGTGAGAGCAGCCACTTCATGCCGCTACCTCCTTGGTTTCAGGACGGCGTAAGGCGAGCGCTGCGCTGGCCTGTTCGACATCGGAAAAGTGATGGCGGACGCCGGAAATTTCCTGATAGGTTTCATGCCCCTTGCCGGCCAGCAGGACGACGTCGCTGACCTCGGCTTCGAGGATGGCGCGGCGGATGGCGACGGCACGGTCGGCTTCGACCTCGGTCTCGCCTTCGGCCTGATTCATGCCGGCGACGATGGCGTCGATGATGGCCTGCGCTTGCTCGCTGCGCGGATTGTCGCTGGTGACCAGCACGCGGTCAGCCAGACGCTCGGCAACTTCGCCCATCAGCGGGCGCTTGCCGGGGTCACGATCACCGCCGCAACCGAAGACGACGGTCAACTTGCCGCCGCGCGACGTGGCCACCGGGCGCAGCGCCGCCAAGGCATTTTCCAAGGCGTCCGGGGTATGCGAGTAATCGACGACGACCAGCGGTTCGCCATGGCCGCCGACGCGCTCCATGCGCCCCGGCGGCGGGGTCAGTTCGGACAGGCGACGCGCCACTTCGGCGACCTGCACGCCGGCATCGTGCAGCACGGCGGCGATGGCGAGCAGGTTGGAGATGTTGTAGCGACCGACCAGACCGGTATCGACGATAGCCCGGCCGTTCGGCAGGACCAGGCTGAAACGCTGGCCGAAGGGCGTATCGACGAGATTTTCGGCGCGCACCAGCGCGAGATAGTCGCGCCGCGGCTCGCCGATGGCGTAGCCGAGAACCCGCATGGCCGTCGTTTCACGCGACAATAGGCGCCCGAAATCGTCATCGAGATTAATGATCGCCGTGCGCAAGCGCGGCCAGTGGAAGAGCTTTTTCTTGGCCTCGGCGTAGGCTTCCATCGTGCCGTGGTAGTCGAGGTGATCGCGCGTCATGTTGGTGAACACCGCAACATCGACGCGGGCGCCGTTCATGCGGCCCTCTTCGATGCCGATCGAACTGGCTTCGAGCGCACAGGCCGCCGCGCCGTCGGCCCGGAAACTGGCCAGATAGCGCATGAGCGTCGTTGCTTCCGGCGTCGTGAAACCGGTTTCCGTCATTGCCTCGGGGAAGCCGGCGCCAAGCGTGCCGATGATCGCGCAGGGCTTGGCAAAGGCTCGGGCCAGGCACTGGCTGATCGTCGTCTTGCCGTTGGTGCCGGTGATGGCGATCAGCGACAGCCCTTCGCTCGGGTGGCCATAAACGGCGTGGGCGAGCGGGCCGGCCAGCGGACGCAGGGCATCGACCGGCAGGTTTGCTACGGTCGACCGGAAATTTTGGCCAAAAACGAAATCACCGCCGGGTTGCCAGAAGACGGCCACGGCCCCGCGCTCCAACGCGTCGGCGATGTAGCGGCGGCCATCGGCCAGATCGCCCGGATAGGCCAGGAAGAGATCGCCCGGCCGGACCTGACGGCTGTCGTCGGCGACGCCGGTCGGCACGACGCCCATGGCTTCCAGACGGTCGAGGAGTTCGCGCGGCGTGCTCACAGCTTGCCCTTTCCGCTCGCCGCATCGGCTACCTGGATCGGCGCATCGGGCGGCACGCCAAGGGTGCGCAGGGCGCCGCCGACGATCTGCGAGAAAGCCGGACCGGCCACGTCGCCACCGTAGTGGGCGCCACCGGTCGGCTCGTCGATCATCACCGCGACGACCAGGCGCGGATCGCTGATCGGCGCGATACCGACGAAGGAACCGATGTATTTGCGGGCATAAACACCGCCCTCGATTTTGTAGGCGGTGCCCGTCTTGCCACCGACCCGATAGCCGGCCACGCGCGCCTTGGGTGCCGTGCCTTCGGGCTGGACGGCCATTTCGAGCATGATGCGCAACTCGCGCATGGTCTGCGGCGAGAAGACGCGAGCACCATGCGGCGGCGTTTCCTCAATTTTGGTCAGCGACAGCGGCATGAGTTCGCCGTCGTGGGCAAAAACCGTATAGGCGCGGGCCAGCTGGACCAGGCTGACGGCGATGCCGTGGCCGTAGGACATCGTCGCCTGCTCGATCGGCCGCCAGTTCTTCCACGGCCGCAGGCGGCCATTGACCTCGCCCGGGAAGCCCAGATTCGGCGCCTGGCCGAAGCCGAGGCTGTCGAACATCTCCCACATTTCCTTCGGGGCAAAACCCATGGCGATCTTCGTTGTCCCGACATTGGACGACTTCTGGATGACCTCGGCGACGCTCAACGCGCCATGCGGATGGGCATCGGAAATGGTCGCGCTACCGATGGTGATACGCCCCGGCGCGCAATTGATCACCGTATCGAAGCGAACTTTGCCTCTTTCCAGCGCCAGCGCCGCCGTAAACGGCTTCATCACCGACCCCGGTTCAAAGGTGTCGGTGATCGCCCGATTACGCAATTGCGCCCCGGACAATCGCTCGCGGTTGTTCGGGTTGTAGGTCGGCCAATTGGCCAGCGCCAGGATCTCGCCGGTCCGCGCATCGACGACAATCGCCCCGCCGGCCTTGGCCTTGTTGGCCTCGACTGCCGCCTTGAGCTGGCTGAAGGCGAGGTACTGAATCTTCGAATCGAGGGCCAGGCGGACATCCTTGCCATCGCGCGGCGGCTTGGTCGCGCCGACGTCCTCGACGATGGCGCCGCGCCGGTCGCGAATCACCGTGCGACTACCCGGACGACCAAGCAAACTGTTCTGGAACGCCAGCTCGACGCCCTCCAGGCCCTTGTCATCCACCCCGGTGAAGCCGACGATATGCGCCGTCATGTCCCCGGTCGGATAAAAGCGGCGATACTCCCTTTCCTGGTGCACGCCGGGAAACTTGAGGGCGGCAATACGATCCGCCGTCTCCGGCGAAACCTGGCGCTTGACGAAGGCGAAGGTCTTCTCCGAGGCGATCTTGCCATCAAGCTCCCGGACTTTCATGTCGAGCAGGCCGGCCAACTGGCGCTTCTGTTCGCCGCTCATCGTCCGCGCATCGGCCGGAATCGCCCAGATCGTCTGCATCGGGGTGGATACCGCCAGCATGTCGCCATTGCGATCGACGATCTTGCCGCGCGAAGCGGAAATCTGGATATCGCGCAGGTAGCGCGAATCGCCCTTCTGCTGCAAAAAGTCGTTGTTGATGACCTGCAGGTAAAACCCGCGCGCCACCAAAGCCAAAAAGGCTGCCATCAAAAGCAGCCCGACCGTGCGTGAGCGCCAGCCCTGCAAGGCCAGCTGCAAGACTGGACTTTCGGTAAAGCGGTGACCGCGTTGCGGGCGACGACGCACGACCATCAAGGCGCCCCCTTCGGCACTGCTGAACTCGGCGTCACCATATGCAGCCGATCACGGGCAATTTTCTCGATACGCGGATGATTGGCCCAGGTCGACATTTCCAGTTGCAACTGTCCGTATTCGACATCCAGCTGGCGCGCCCGCTCCTGCTCGGTCTCGAGCGCCTGAAACAGCTTGCGAGCGCGGTGCTGGGAGGTCACCACCCCGAGCGCGCAAATGACGACGACCATGAGAAGGATCATGTTGAGACGCAGCATTAGAGCTTCTCAGCCACCCGCATGACGGCGCTACGCGCCCGCGGATTGGCCCCGATTTCCGCCGCCGACGGTTTCACCGGCTTGCCGATCAGGCGCAGCTTGGGCTTCGGAAGCTGGTCGGCGCGTAGCGGCAAGCCCTTCGGCAAGTCGTCGGCAATCGATTCATTGCGCATAAAGTTCTTGACGATGCGGTCTTCCAGCGAATGGAAGGAAATTACCACCAGTCGCCCCCCCGGCTTCAACAAGCCGAGCGCCTGCGGCAGCGCTACCTCCAGCTGGCGGAGCTCTTGATTGATATGAATCCGTAAAGCTTGAAAGCTGCGCGTCGCCGGGTCCTCGAGCCGAGCAGCCACAACCTTCTTTGCAATCTGGAAAGCAAACCGTTCTTCGCCATAATTTCTAATGACCTCCGTTATGTCTCGTATTTCGGCCCGCGCCAGCCACTCGGCTGCCGTCTCGCCCTGCGTCGTATCCATACGCATGTCGAGCGGCGCGTCGTAGCGAAAGCTGAAGCCGCGCTCCCCGTCGTCGATTTGCGGCGACGACACCCCCACATCAAACAAAACCCCATCAACCTCACTCACCCCAGCCTCGTCCGCCGCCTCGGCCAGTTCGCCGAAAGCACGGTGCACGAGCAAAAACCGCGGATCGTCAATAGCCGCACCCGCCGCAATCGCCTGCGGGTCACGGTCAACCGCCACCAGGCGGCCTTTTTCATTCAGCTCGGAAAGAATTCGGCGGCTATGACCACCGCGCCCGAAGGTCGCGTCAACGTAGATGCCGTCGGCCTTGATCGCCAGCGCATCCACCGCCTCTTCGAGCAGTACCGTCACATGGGCGGCACCGCCGGTCACAGGACAAGGTCCCCGAAGCCCGGCGGCAAATCGCCGGACAGCGCATCGGCCGCCAGATCGTTTTGCTGCTTCCAGCCAGCCTCGCTCCAGATTTCGAAATGGGAACCCATTCCAACCAGATAGACCGTCTTCTGAAACTGGGCGTATTCGCGCAGCTCCGGGGCAATGAGGATGCGGCCGGCAGAGTCCGGCTCCTCGGTACGCGCATTGCCAACCAGTACGCGCTTGATGGATGCCGAACGTGGATCGAGGCTGGATGCCTTGAGGATCTGTTCGCGGATCGGCTGCCAGGCCGGAGACGGGTAAAGCAACAGGCAACGGTGCGGATGCGCCGTCAGGACCAGCGAGCCCTCACTGGCCGCGAGCAGGGCGTCACGGTGCCTTGCCGGTATGGCAAGCCGTCCCTTCGCATCCAGACTGAGTGCTGCAGCGCCTTCGAACATCCCTCGTCTCGCCCCCCGTTTACCCACTTTTCAACACGTTTTCCCACTTTAGAACAACACCACCACTCAGTCAAGCGAGAAATCGGGAATTTTTTCTTATGCAACAAGGACTTACGAAGGATTTCCAAGACAGATTTTTGGAAAAATTTCCCTTAAAAATCAATATAAGGAGATTGACTCTTAAAGTGACTTATCAGGAGTTGATGCGAATCAAAAACACCCCTGGGGCACGACATGCCAGAGTGGTAAAAAGTGGAATGTTTGGGACGGCTCCAGCCGTCATCCCAGCCTGAAGCTGGGCGCCGTCAGATCAGGCGGAAAACACGCAAATCTGGTTGCGGCCTCCGTGCTTGGCGCGATAAAGCGCCTGATCGACGCAACGCGTCAGGTCGTCCGGCGTCTTGCCATGCTCGGGATAAGCGGCCACCCCAAGGGAAATGGTAAAGGTGATAGGAAAATTCCCAAGGGTGACGGACAGCCCTTCAATCGCCTCCCGCCAGGCCTCTGCCCGCTGCATGGCGGTCTCTAGCGGCATGTTGGGCAACAGGATAAGGAACTCCTCCCCTCCGTAGCGGCAGGCCACATCTTCCGTTCGAATATCGGCCAGCAAGGTATTGGCCAACATGCGCAAGGCCTCGTCGCCAACCTGATGGCCATAGGTGTCGTTAACCCGCTTGAAATGGTCAATATCAAGCATGACCAGGGACAGCGGATTCCCTTCGCGGCGCGCCCGGGAGACCTCGCGCTCCAATGTTTCATCGAGATAGCGCCGGTTGTACATTCCAGTCAGGCTGTCACGCACAGCAAGCTCCTGCAAAGCCGTCTGCAGGCGACCGATTTCCTCGATCCGCGCATGCAGCTGCCGATTCGTTTCGCGTAGCGCCAGCTCGGCTGCCTTGCGTTCGCTGACGTTACGGGTAATCCCGAGAATGGTGTGCGCCACGCCATCGGCATCCTGCAGATAGCTGGAAACCACCTCGGTCGAGATCACATCACCATCCTTGCACACCTGCTCCAGTTCGCTTACCACGACGCCTGCAGTCTTGTCGCCAGCGGCAATCCGCCGCAAGCGCTGGTCGATATCCCGCGCCAGACGCGCCGCAGATTCCGGAGTGAGGCGCGCCTCAATCGACTGGCCAACAAGCTCCTCCGGCAAATAGCCGGACATGTCGGTGACCGATGCACTGACATAGGTATAGCGGCGCGAGGGAATATCGAGCGTCCAGATGACGTCGTGGCTATTTTCAGCCAGCAGGCGGTAGCGAGCCTCACTCTCGGCCAACTTCCTGGCAGTAAGCGCCTCCTCGTTTTCTGCACGCAGCAAACGAATCAGGACCAGCGACAGGGATAGAAAAAGCAGCAGAGCGGAAATAGCTGCGACACCTGCCGTCTTGCGCCATTCCGCGAGGTAATCAACGACTGCCAGACCACTGGCAACATACAGGGGATACTCCGAGATGCGTTGAAATGCGTAGACACGCTCCACGCCATCCTGCATGCCAGGCAAACGCATGGTGCCCTGCATTTCCCCTGACTGCACCCTGCGTTGCAACGGATTGTTCTCCAACGCGCGGTTGACCTGCGCTGGTTGGGCTGGCCGCTGTAGAACCAGGCGACCATCATCGGCCCGCCAAATAGCGACAACACCCTGCGAACCCAGATTGATCGTCTCGAATATCCTGGACAGGACATCCAGATCAAGCTGGGCCACGACAAATCCAAGCCGCTCCCCCTGCGCACTGCTTACCGGCTGGATAACGAACAGGAACGAACGCCCGGATTGTTTCTCGACGATGACCTCTGAAAAATAGAACGAACTGCCATTTTTCCCTGGCTGCGCACCAAGATCGGAAAATGCGACGGGTAGCTGGGTACGGCCAAAGGCATAGAGCAGACCTCCCGCAGAATCGATGACGCGAAAGCCACTAACCTCGGGAAATTGGCCGGAAAAAAGGCCCAATTCACTAACCACGGCATCACGATAGCTGCCAACTGCCGCCAAGTTGAATGAGTCCTTCGGCAACGAAGCTGCCAGATGCTCAAGGGTACCTTGAAGGCGTCGCATGGCAGCCGCCAGGCGCGCCTCAAGCAATGAGGAAACAGCCAAGGCATCGGCCGGCGCCTTGCGCTCCGCCTCGCGACGCCCCTCATTGAGCAAAAAGGCCAACAGGAGTGCTATCCCGAGCCAGGTGAAAACAAAAAACAACACCAGCCGGACACGCGGTCCGAACGCGCGGCCAATCATCTGTCCGGAGGTGGTTATGCCCATCCGGGAATCATGCCTTCTGAATGGACCAACCACAATAGGCGCTGCGTGTGCGCCTGAATATCAAGACAATGGCTACTTGGCCTGATTGAGCTTCTGCTCAATGCGAGCCAGCGGAATTGCCCCAGGAATCCGCTCGCCATTGGCAAAGAAGATGGTTGGCGTTCCGCTGATATTGAGCTTGCGGCCAAATTCCTGATTTTTCGCAACGGCCGATGTATCGCAATCTTCACGCCCGGAGGGAGCCTTGCCTTCCACCATCCAGTCGTTCCATGCTCCGGCACGATCAGCTGAACACCAGATCTGCTTGGACTTCCTGACGGAATCTTCGGAAAGAATGGGGAGCAGGAACGTGTAAATTGTAATGTTGTCGAGCTTCTGCAACTCCTTGGCCAAGCGTTTGCAGTAACCGCAGTTGGGATCCTCGAAAGTAGCCAGAACACGTTTGCCATCGCCGCGCACCTGTTTGATGGCGCGATCGAACGGCAAATCGCCAAACCGGATTGCCGTCAACTTCTTCATGCGCTCTTCTGTCACATTCTTCATTGTCTTTCCGTCGATCAACGGCCCGACAATGAAGGCTGTACCCTTCTCATCCGTATAAACAATATTTCCATCCGCAAAGACTTCATAAAGCCCGAGGTAACCCGACTTTGTGACGCTCTCCACCTTGGTGCCGAGCTTGCCTTCCATCATCTTGCGGATATCAGCCTCGTCGGCAGCAACATTTAGGGAGCAAGCCATCAGAAAGGCCATCGGCAGCGTTTTTTTCAACATGTAATCTCCTAAAGAGCGCCGAGAGCGTACCGCACCAAGGCATTTTTAATTAACGGCAGTCCATTCGCCACATTCAGACCGAAATTGCGCAAAGGACGCAAAGCGGGTGACGACTCCTTGAACAAGCGACGCAAACTATCGGTCGTCGCCTGCATCAACACGGTTTCTTCACGCCGCGCACGCTGATAGCGCTGCAGGAAACGCACTTGGCCGATATCGTGCCATGGTTGTGTTTCCGCCAGTTGACTGGCTAGCACCATGGCATCCTGAAAACCAAGATTAATGCCATGGCCAGACAAGGGGTGAATGCCATGCGCGGCATCACCAACCAGCGCCAGGCGTGGCGCTACCGTTTGCGGTACGCGCATCAGCCGCAAAGGAAAAGCCGCTGGCGCGGTAAGCAGGCCCAAATCGCCGAGCACCCGACTTCCCGCATCGGCAACGCGCTCGCAAAGGATATTGGCCGGTAACGAGCAAAGATCATCCGCATGCTCGTCCGGCGTTGACCAGACGATGGAAATTCGGTTTCCCGGCAAAGGAAGATAGGCCAGCACCCCATCATCACGAAACCACTGGAATGCCGTGTTGTTGTGTGATTTTTCAGTGGAAAAATTGGCCACCAGGCCTTTTTCTCCATACGGCGTATTGGTCGCGACCAGCCCGGCCGCCTGACGCACCCACGAATCTCGGCCATCCGCGCCGACGACAAGACGAGCCGACAACACCGAGCCGTCAGCCAATCGAAGAACGGCCGCATCCTGACGAATCTCCAGCCCCTCCGGCCGGGCTGGGCAGAAGAGCGTCAGATTGCCTTGCCGCTTGGCGCTTTCCCAGAATTCGCAAGCCATCCGGGACGACTCAAGTATCCAGCCCAATTCGGGAACACCGGTTTCGTAAGCCGAAAAATCCAGTCGCCCGGCGCCGTCACCATATATTTCCATGGCGCGGATCGGCGCCATTCTTGCGGGATCGAGATGGCGCCAGGCGCCGATAGCCTCGAGGAACCTGGCGTTGGCGGGACTGATCGCATAAATACGCGCGTCCCACCCCTCGGGAAGTTGTGGCGCTCTAGTCTCGACAAGGGCGATACGCAGGCGCGTGTCGCGTAGCGCCAAGGCAAGGCTGGCGCCAGCCAGCCCTCCACCGACAATGATCAGATCAAACTGCTGCATGACGGCAATTATGCCGTTTCAGGAGAATGAAACAAGCAGTTCAGGCGGGCGCCCCGCCACCACCACCGCCTTGCGGCTTGTTCTGGCGTGGACGGCGATTGTTGTTGGTGCGCGGGCGATGCTTCTTTTGCTGCTGGCCGGGGCCACCACCTGCGTTTCCACCGGGCTTGCCATGCTGCATATTGTTGCGACCAGGATTTCCGCCAAGCGACTCGTTGCCGGAAATACGGTTACCGGGGGCTAGCTGAATCTCCAGCTCGATGATTTCGTCCCATTGCTCATCGGTTCGATCACGCTCGGGGATCGAAAGAAGGTCACGCAAGCGACGACGCGTATCAGGCGGCGGGGCCACGGCAACGGGAGCTTCGGGGGGATTTTCTGGATTCGGATTATTCATTGCAACTTAAAAAAAGCGGAGCCCGTCGACGACGAACCCCGCATTCGATAACACCGGA
>PHCH01000066.1:18846-20238 GCA_002840785.1 Betaproteobacteria bacterium HGW-Betaproteobacteria-4
GTGCCTCCTAGTTACCTATCAATGTTTAAGAAAACTGGCCGTCGGAACGGCAGCACGACAAAAGTAGCATACCTTTTTGAATAAGTGTTGCCCCTAGAGCGCCTATTTGCAGGCGATCGCACGAATATTTGTAATATTCATACGCCGAACGGCCTTTTCGGGGCGCAAACGACAACCCCGGCGCGCGGCCGGGGTTGTCTGCAGCTATCGGCGAGCGGACTATTTGGCCGCTGGCGCAGCCTCTTCCTTGGTCGGCTCGGCGGGCTTCTCGCCATGCGAGATAGCCACCGCACCATCGTTCTGCTTACCAATGTGCTGGTCGATTGCCGGCAATTGGTGGGCGATACCCTTGTGGCAGTCGATGCAGGTCTTGCCGTCGATGAAGGCTTGCGGATGCATGCGCGCCGCACGGTTACCCTGCTCGGTATAGTCCATGTAGTCGTAGCGATGGCAGTTGCGACACTCTTGCGAGTCGTTCGCCTTCATGCGCCGCCACTCGTTCTGGGCGAGCTGGGCCCGTTTGGCGTTGAATTTCTCGGGCGTGTCGATGGTGCCGAGGATCTTGTGCAGCACTTCGTTGGAAGCCTGGATCTTGCGGATCATCTTCGGCCCCCATTCCTTGGGCACGTGGCAATCCGGGCAGGTGGCGCGAACCCCGGTGCGGTTCGTGTAGTGAACCGTGTTCTGGTACTCGCGGAAGACGTTTTCTTCCATCTCGTGGCAGGAGATGCAGAACGATTCCTTGTTGGTCGCTTCGAGTGCCCAGTTGAAGCCGCCCCAGAAAACGATACCGGCAGCGAACAGGCCAAATACGGTGACCAGCCCGATGCGCTTGACCCATGCTGGCGTGAATTTATCGAGACTCATCATTCTCCCCTCTTGGCAGCCGGCTTATAGGTATTGGCGACGAGCGGCTTGGCGTCGAATTGCGGCACGTGGCACTGCATGCAGAAATAGCGGCGCGGCGAAATATTTGCCTGCTTCTTGTCTTCACGGTCGAGATAGTGCGACTTGGCGACCTTGGTTGCCCCGGTTTCCTCGGCCCGCTCTTTCGAGTGACAGTCCATGCACTTGTTGAAATTCTGGGTGATGTTGTAACCCTTGATGCTGTGCGGAATCAGCGGCGGCTGCTTCTGAAAGTTGCGGGGAATGGCGGTTTGGTCTTTCTCCGGCCGGAACATATCGATCTTGGCGCTCCCCTCGATCGACTCGATGCCGATCTCATTCACTCGCAATTCCTGCGCGCTGACGCCGCCAACTCCCCCCAGGAGCATGCCGGCGGCCAGGGCCAGTGCAGTGATCAATCTCATATTCGTTACCTCCGATGAGCGAATGGAGACGAGACCCCATTCGCTTTTTGGCTCATTTTTCCGGTTGACCGTAGGATCAGCC
>PHCH01000067.1 GCA_002840785.1 Betaproteobacteria bacterium HGW-Betaproteobacteria-4
CAAGACCCTGTAGAGAGAGGAGAATAAAGTGAATCTGCAGATTAGTGGTCACCACATTGAAGTTACCCCGGCACTTCGCGAATACGTCGAAAACAAGCTTGATCCCGTGATCCGCCATTTCGACAAGGTAACCGGCGTCAGCGTCGTGTTGTCGGTTGAAAAGCTCAAGCAGAAAGGTGAAGTCACGCTTCACGTGCCTGGCAAGGACATCCACGTTGAAGAGTCCGGTGACGATCTCTACGCCGCTATCGATGCCTTGTTCGACAAGCTGGACCGTCAGGTTCAGAAATACAAGCAAAAGGTCCAGGACCACCATCGCGGTGACAAGCCAGGGCTGCACACCGCCGCTGAATAAGCGCTGAACAGGCCGCGCCGTAACAGGTTGCGGCCTTTGTTTTTCTCAAGCTTCTATGAACCCCTTAATCAACCTTCTATCAACCGATCAGGTTCTGCTCGATCTTGAAGCCAGCAGCAAGAAGCGGGTCTTCGAGCAGGCTGGGATGCTTTTCGAAAATCGCCTCGGCCTTGCCCGATCAATTATTTTCGATAGCCTGTTTGCCCGCGAAAAGCTCGGTTCCACCGGCCTGGGCCAAGGGGTGGCGATTCCCCACGGTCGAATCAAGGGGCTGAAACAGGCTGTCGGCGCATTCCTGCGTCTGGCTACGCCAGTGCCATTCGATTCTCCGGATGGCCGTCCGGTTGATCTGCTCTTCGTTTTATTGGTTCCCGAGCAAGCGACCGAGCAGCATTTGCAGATCCTTTCCGAGTTGGCCCAGAATTTTTCGGATCGGGCATTCCGCGAAAAGCTCCACGCTGCTGCCGATCCGGCCGCCATTGTCGCTCTATTTCAAGGCTGAACTTCGTTCGTGCGCCACGTAAGCCTGGTTCAGCTTTACGAGGACAACCGCGAAAAGCTGCTGTTGAACTGGAATATTGTTCCGCAGGCTGATCGCCGTATCGAGATAAAGGGCTCCAATAACTACGGCGCCGATCTGGTTGGCCATATCAATATCATTCACCCGGAACGTCTGCAGGTGCTCGGCCTCGCAGAATACGAATGGGCCATGCGCATTGGCGAGCGTCGCTTCGCACAAATGCTCGGTGATCTACTTGGCGCCCAGCCGCCAGCGGTGATCGTCGCTGACGGCTTGACGCCGCCGCCATTGGTCGTTGAGACCTGTACCCAGTTAAAAACCCCACTGATTTTTTCGCCCAAGCCCTGTTCGGCGATCATTGACCTGCTGCGTATCTACCTATCCGCACGATTGGCCGATACGGTCAGCCTTCACGGCGTATTCATGGATGTGCTGGGCATGGGGGTCCTGATAACTGGCGACTCCGGCGTTGGTAAATCAGAATTGGCCCTGGAGCTCATTTCCCGAGGGCATGGCTTGGTTGCTGATGATGTGGTGGAAATGGCCCGCATCGCGCCGACCACAATTGAGGGCCGCTGCCCCGGCATGCTGCGTGACTTTCTCGAGGTACGCGGGCTTGGTCTGCTCAATATCCGGACGATCTTTGGCGAAACTGCATCGCGCCGGAAAATGAAACTCAAGCTGATTGTTCATCTGCAAAAAACAGCGACCGCTGCCGATGCGCCGCGTCTGCCGCTCGATGCGCAGACCCACGAAGTGTTGGGTGTACCGATACGCAAGGTGGTCATCCCGGTGGCGGCTGGCCGCAACCTCGCCGTGTTGCTCGAAGCGGCTGTGCGCAACACGATACTTCAGTTGCGGGGGATAGACAGCATGCAGGATTTCATCGATCGTCAGCAGCGCACCATGCTTGACGATGACGCATGAATGGCCGATAGTGCTTTGGCTTTTCAAACTTAGAGAGAGGGGACTCCCAATGAAGAAATTGATTGCTCTATTGATTGTTGCATTTGCTGCGACCACCGCCTACGCCGCCGACGATTGCGCAGCCAAGGCAGCCGAGAAAAAGCTGGCCGGGGCCGCCAAGAACAGCTTTATGAAAAAATGCACCCGCGATGCCGGCGCTCCACCGGAAAATGCTGCCTGTGCTGCTGCGGCAAAGGAAAAGAAACTGGCTGGTGCGGCCAAGAACAGCTTCATGAAGAAGTGTGTAGCTGACGCCGCAGCCAAGTAAGCGACCGATTCGCTTGTCGTTCAATCGGCCATCTGAGGATGGCCGATTTCTATTTAAAGGAGCTCGAACTCGGCGATTTCTGCCAAGGGATCGCTGCAGGAGTTGCCGAAACAGATCTGGCCCCTGCTCTCGAGCTGGATTTCATGGCGCCGTATCATGACTTCCTGGCGCCCCGTTAGGGTGACAAAGCAGCCGTTGGTGCTCGTGTCGACGAGATAGAATCCATCACCCCGCCATTCGACCCGTGCATGTTGTCGGGATGCCTTGCGGTCATCGATGATCAGTTTGCAGCCGAGATCGCGCCCAATGGTCAGGACCGGGGTCTTGTCGTCGAGCAGAAAGGCCTTGCCGCGATGGCGAACACACAGGCGCTCGGGATGCGTTGTTCTGCCGGGACCGAAAGTCGAATGGGCCGAAATGACGCTGCCCGCCTGATAACTTGGCCAGTTGATCTGGAAAAGGGTCAGCGCTTCACCCTCTTCCGGGACTGTACCGAGCTCCGGGACAGGGGCGGTGGAAATGAAGCTGGGCTCAGCCAGTGCCTCGACCAGAAGGGAACTGCATAAAATCTGGTTACGGCGGGCTATCCCGGCAATACGGGCTGCAGTCGATATGGCGAAACCGGTCAGTTTCTTACCATCATCGGCGACTTCGCCACAGTGCAGGCCGATGCGAATGGTCAGTTTCAGCCCGGAGACGGGCGGCAGATCGGCTATGCGCTGTTGCATGTCGATGGCAGCCTGGCAGGCATCTTCGGCTGTTTCGAAGGCGCCGAGGAGTTCGTCACCAACAATCTGGATGGTTTTGCCCTTGTAGCCGTCGATCGAGCGTTTCATGCGCTTGAGGCAACGTTCCACTGCATGCATGGCCTCTTTGTCGCCAAGTCGCTCAAAAAGCGCGGTACTGCCTGAAACGTCGGCGAACATCACGATCAATTTTCGTTGCGTGGTGCTCATGGCTACCAAGAGTCCTGTAATTGACGACCGCCCATTATATGTTGATCGTAACGCTTCTCGCGGAAATCGAACAGATCGCTGTCAGCCAGATGGGATGGCACGACATTCTGCATGGCGGTGAACACGGACTCGGTGCGGCCGGGGTAGCGCTTGTCCCAGTCCTGCATCATTTCGCGGATCTTCTGGCGTTGCAGGTTGTCCTGCGAGCCGCAGAGGTTGCAGGGGATGATCGGGAATTCCATGCCGCGGGCGAATTTGGCGATATCTGCCTCGGCGCAATAGGCCAGCGGACGGATGACGACATGCGCTTTGTCATCGGTGACGAGTTTGGGTGGCATGGCCTTGAGCTTGCCGCCAAAGAGCATGTTGAGGAACAGGGTATGGACCATGTCGTCACGATGATGGCCAAGGGCGATCTTGTTGGCGCCGAGTTCCTTGGCGGTGCGGTAGATGATGCCGCGGCGAAGGCGTGAACAGAGGGAGCAGGTGGTTTTTCCCTCGGGAATCTTTTCCTTGACGACAGAATAGGTGTCAGCTTCGACAATCCGGTGTTCGATGCCGATCGAGTCGAAGTAGCGTGGCAGGATGTCGGCGGGAAATCCGGGCTGCTTCTGGTCGAGATTCATGGCAATCAGGCGGAACTTGACCGGAGCACGCTGCTGCAGGGCCATCAACATGGCGAGCAGCGTATACGAGTCCTTGCCCCCGGAAACGCAGACCAGTACGGTGTCGCCATCCTCGATCATGTTGTAGTCGATGATCGCCTTGCCGGTACGGCCTTCAAGAAATTTGCGAAGCTTTTGCAGGTTGTTCGATTGGGTCATGGTGCGCGGAAAAGATGGCGGCGTCGGGACTGATAAGCATCATTCCTACGGTCAACCGGATTTTTGGCGTGAAATTGAAGTGCGGCCAGTTTACCTTGTGTCGCCTGATGGCCAGACTGTTTATGCGTCGAATCAGTGGTTTCCGATGACGGAATTGAGCTTTTCCTGCAGTTCCTTGACCCGGATCGGCTTCGCAAGATAGTCGTCCATGCCGGCAGCGAGGCAGGCGTCGCGATCATCCTGCATGGCGGCGGCGGTCATCGCGATGATCGGGACTGGGGTCAGCTTGAGTTCGGCTTCGCGGGCGCGGATGCGCTTGGTCGCTTCGATGCCGTCCATGACCGGCATTTGCATGTCCATCAGGACGACGTCGAACGAGCGGCGTTCCAGGATGTCGAGCGCTTCCAGGCCGTTCTGAGCCAGCGTTGTTTCGTGCCCCCATTTGCCGAGCAGGCCGAGGGTCAGCTTCTGGTTGGTCGGATGATCTTCGACGAGCAGGATATTCAGGGGGCGCCGCCTTTCCCGCAGCGAATGGCGGGTAACCAGCGGCTTGGCGGCAGGTGTGTGGGCGGTTGGCGTGTTGTCGAACAGGCGACCGAGCGCTGTATGCAACTCGTCGAGCGAAATGGGTTTTGAGAAAAAACCGGCGATGCCAGCTTCCTGGCAGCGCTGGGCGTCGCCGCGCAGGGCGCCGGATGAGAGCATCAGCATCGGCGGCAGGTTTGGGACGGTCTGGCGTAGGTGGCGGGCCAGTTCGTAGCCATCCATCTCCGGCATCTGCGCATCGAGCAGAATACAATCGAAAGCGGTGTTGCCTTCCTGCAGCAAGGTGAGCGCGGCTTGTGCCGAATCGACATCGCGCGGACTTGTTTTGAGCAAACCCAGCATGCTGTTCAGGATGCGCCGATTGGTCGCGTTGTCGTCGACGACGAGAATCTGGCGGCCGGTGAGGTCGATTTCGCTGCCGACGGTGGGCGTCGCCGGCGCCGATAGCAGTAGCTGGACCGAAAAGTGGAAGGTGCTGCCGTTTCCGATCTCGCTCTGCAACCACATTCGGCCACCCATCAGTTCGACCAGGCGACGGCAAATACTCAGGCCAAGTCCGGTGCCCCCATATTTCCGTGTCGTCGAAGAATCTTCCTGGGCGAAGGCATCAAAAATAAGCTCCTGCTTTTCCGGCGCGATACCGATGCCCGTATCGCGCACGGAAAAATGAATGCTGGCCTGGCCGAGCTGCAACTGCAGCAACTCGGTACGCAGGGCGATTTCCCCGTGCTCGGTGAATTTGATGGCGTTGCCGACGAGGTTGACCAGCACCTGCCGAATGCGGCTGGGGTCGCCTTTGACATAGCGCGGGACGTCATGGAGGACTTCGCTGAGCAGCTCTATACCCTTTTCGTGGGCACGTAGCGCCAGCGGCTTGAGAACCTCGGAAATGAGGCGATAGAGATCGAAGGAAATCTCTTCGACATGCAGCTTGCCCGCTTCAATTTTCGAAAAATCGAGAATGTCGTTGATGATGGTGAGCAGCGATTCGGCTGACGACTTGGCGATATTGAGATATTCGCGTTGTTCCACGGTCAACGCGGTTTCCAGGGCTAAATCGGTCATCCCGATCACCCCGTTCATCGGAGTACGTATTTCGTGGCTCATGTTGGCCAGGAAATCGCTTTTCGCCTGGCTGGCTGCTTCGGCCGCCTCCTTGGCGCGCAAGACCTCAATTTCCGCCTGTTTGCGCTCGGTTATATCGACGATAACGCCCAGCAAGCCGGAAACGCTGCCGTCACGTCGGGTCAGCGCCGCCTTGCGATAGACCGTCTCGTGAATGGCGCCATCGCGGCTATGCACCGTCGCCTCAAAAGACTGCATTCCCTTGCCGACAAACAGCTCGGCGTCCTTTTCCATATGCAGCCTGGCATCTTCCGGGGGAAGAAGGTCATGCAGCGTATGGCCGATGATTGCCTCGCGCTTGATCTGGAAAAACAATTCGAAAGCCCGGTTCAGGCGAAGGTAGCGCCCCTCGCAATCTTTCAGGTAAACCGGCAAGGGAATGGCTTCGATCAACTCCTCGACGAGATGCAACTGCTCGGAAAGTTGTGCCTCGATGCGCTTGCGGTCAGTTATATCGGTGCGGATGGCGATATGGCGCTCCGGCTCGCCGGCTGCGTTGAGCAGTGGGACGATGGTGGCGCTTACCCAGTACAGGTTTCCGCTGCGCGCCCGGTTGCAGACTTCGCCATGCCAGACCTGGCCAAGCGAAATGGTTTGCCACATGTCGCGGAACATTTCGGGCGGATGGGTGCCGGAATTGACGATCCGGTGATTGCGGCCGAGCAGTTCCTCGCGGGCATAACCGCTGATTTGGCAAAAACGGTCATTGGCGTAGAGGATGGTGCCGGCGGTATCGGTGATGCTGACGATCGCATGCTGGTCGAGGGCGAATTTCTGCGTAGCCAGTTCGCGGCGGCCGTGCTCGCTCTCGGCAACCATCGAGGCGATGCGCTTCGAAAGCTCGGCAATATCCTCATCGGCAAACGTCGCGTCGTGTTCGCCTTGCTCATCATCCGGCAACAAATGGCGGACTGTTTTGCGCAGGGAGCGCAACGCATTCTCCCGGCCGGCCAGCGACAGACGCAGCTTCTCGTTGCTATCCGAGAGCTCGGAAGACGAAATTTCCAGGCTGCGTGTACGCAAATCCAGATCGCGCTCGTATTGCTCGTAACTACCATCGACGCGTGTCAGAAATTCGCCAAATCCCTCAAGGGCTCTACGCAAGGCGGGATCGGCCGTTGTCGCCGCGTTTTGCATGGCGCTCAGCAAGTCGGCCAGCTCGCCTTCGCTGGCAATACCCAGGCTGCGTTTAAGCTGACGGAGTAAGGTCTTTTGCATGAGGCTGGGATCAGTCCTCGCGCAGGCAGGTGATGGTCATCGTCTGATTGTGCAGCTTGCAGGATGCCCCGGTCGCAAACGGGCTGATTTCGCCGTAGGAGTAAAACCCGGTGAGCACCCCGGCGCTGCCGAACACCTCGCTGACAGCCTCGATTTCTTCGTCGACACGGTCACCCATGACCAGCTTTCGCCCGACACAGCTAACCAAAACAGCGAGGCAGTCAGCGCCGCTCTGGAGCATGCCGAGCGCAGCTTCCGCGGCAGATTCGGCGCCATTGACCAGCTTGTCGGTGCTGGCGTGCATCAGGCGCAAGTAGCCATCCGGATCAATTTCGCCAGCCAGAATCAGGCTGCCGCTGGTTTCGTCAATACCCAGAATGGTGCGAATAAGGCCGACCGCGCTATGGTCTTCGCCCAACATGGCGAACGGAAAAAGCAGGCCCGATGCGGGCAGCCCCTTGGCGTGTTCGCCCAGATAGCGGCGGTATATTTCCAGCGCTGGCTCGCCATCCAGTTCGTGCAGGACATTGCCGGTACAACGCGTCACCTTGCGGGCCGGGCCGAACGGCTCCCAGCCACCGAAGGAGCCATGGCCGAAGCGCAGGCGGTCGCCGCTCAGGCCAATTGCCACCACCTGGTCATTCGCCACGCCTTGTGCGCCGACGGTGAACGTTTCCCTGAAGGCGCCGCCGTCGCCGGCCAGCCCGCCGGTAATCGGGATGGTGTTGCCAATGACCCCGCTAATGCCGTTGACCAGCGCGCTACCGTTTATTTTTACCCCAGGCCCGAAGACCAGCACGGCCTTGAGATCGGGCGTCGCGAGTTGTTTGCCCAGGCGCTCCCCGGCAGCGAAGGAGTCATCCATGCCAGCCAGACGGGTGGTGGCCGGGCTCAGGCGGGTTTGCTCGAACTTGATCGCCGTGACGGTACATGTCCCGTCGTCGACGCCTTCTGCCGTGATCTCCCCAGCCGTCGTGCAGCCGAGCAACAAGGCCGCGGGGAAAGCCTCGCGCAGGTTGTCGTGGAAGTCGGCAGATGTGAAATGCTCGATGCTGCCAAAGACCAGGAGCAGGTCGGCCGGGCCATCGTTCAGGCTGTTCAGCGCAACGGCCAGATCTGCCGGCTTGCGATTGATTATTTGCGTGACGCGCAAGGTCAGTCTCCCCCGTTGGTGCAGAATGCAAAAATAGCATAGCCGGCCGTGAAATTCTTGCAGTGGCCGTAAAATCGACACTTTTTGACCTTGCCATGAACAACCTGCCGAACCCCGCCCCGGAGGCGCTTGCCCACAGCCAGCGTCTCCATCAGAAGCTCGTCGACGAGGTTTCCGTCGCCGGGGGCTGGCTATCCTTTGCCCGCTTCATGGATCAACTGCTCTACGCGCCGGGGCTTGGCTACTACGCT
The DNA here is from genome assembly GCA_002840785.1 of Betaproteobacteria bacterium HGW-Betaproteobacteria-4. Lineage (GTDB taxonomy): Bacteria > Pseudomonadota > Gammaproteobacteria > Burkholderiales > Rhodocyclaceae > Azonexus. The sequence goes on from PHCH01000067.1 coordinate 8,183, forward strand.
GCCGGCGCACGCAAATTCGGGGCGGCCGGCGACTTCATCACCTCGCCCGAAATGACGTCCTTGTTTGGTCAGGCATTGGCCCGCCAGGTAGCCCAGATCATGGCCGCATCGGCCTCAGTGGTGCTGGAAGTGGGGGCTGGTTCAGGGCGACTGGCGGCTGACCTGCTACTTGCTCTGGAGCAGGCCGACGCCTTGCCGGAGCGCTACTTGATTCTCGATTTGTCGGCCGATCTGCGTCAGCGTCAGCAGGAAACCATAGCACTGGCCGTGCCGCACCTGTTGTCGCGGGTTGAATGGCTTGATCATCTGCCGGACGCATTTTCGGGTGTCGTCGTGGCCAATGAATTGCTCGATGCCATGCCGGCTCACGTCGTGGCCTGGCGCGAGGATGGAATTTTCGAGCGCGGCGTCGTCGTCGACGAAACCGGCGCTTTTGCCTGGAACGAGCGTCCGGCCAGCGGAGCCCTCCTCGCCGCCGCCGAGGAAATTGGCGAACAATGCAGCTTGCCGCCGGGCTTCGAAAGCGAAATCAGTCTTGCCGCCCGGGCCTGGGCGGCGGAATGGGGGCATCGCCTGCATCAGGGGGCGCTTATGCTGATCGACTATGGTTTCCCGCGTCGCGAGTTTTACCACCAGCAACGGGGACGCGGTACCTTGATGTGCCATTACCGCCACCATGCGCACCCTGACCCGTTTTATTTGCCCGGCTTGCAGGATGTTACGGTCCACGTTGATTTCACGGCAATTATTGCAGCCGCCCATGCCAGCGGGCTGGAGCTGCTCGGTTACACCAGTCAGGGGCAGTTCTTGCTCAATTGCGGCATTCTCGACTGCCTGGCGGCCATTCCGCAGGCTACGCCCGACTATATCCGGGCGGCAGGCGCCGTCGGCAAGCTGCTGATGCCGCACGAGATGGGAGAGCTGTTCAAGGTCATCGCCATCGGTCGTGGCCTGGATGAAACCCTGCTCGGTTTTGCCAGCGGCGACCAGAGCCGGCGCTTGTAGCTATTAACGCTTGGCCAGCTCGCGGAAGCGGTTCGGCTGACCGAGGATGAGCCGGCCGAAATCATCGAGCAGGGCCTGGTCGATACACTGTGGCCGGACGCTGAAAAGTGCACTGCCCAGGCGTTCAAGGTTGCGGGTTTCAAGGGCGATGACACCCTTTGAGAAATCGGCACGCCAGCGGGCGCTGACGCTGACATCGCTGCGAACCTCGAACCCGGCACGTTCGACATAACTGCGCTCGTTTTTGAATTCCTTGCAGGTGAATGGCAGGCCGTAGTCGAAAAGCATGGCCCGGAAGCGCTCGACCGAGGGACCGTTGCGTTCAATGTGCAGGGTTGTGCCACCGCTCAGGTGATACGAGAAGGTGACCAGCTCGACCAGTGCTCCGGCGCTTTGCGACTGGGTCCGGTAGTCGGCGAAACCTTCCTGCCAGTTCAATTGGTTTAACTCGAACTGTTCGATCAGCGGGTAATCCCGTGGAATCTCCGGCTTGATGATATTCAGTTGCTGGACCAGTTCGTGCAGATAGAAAAAGAGGTGCTTGAGCGCCTGGTCAATGGCTTCGTTGGCCGAGCTCCGCTCGGCCAGCTCGCTGTGGATTTCCCGCTGCCGTATTTCGGCGCGCTGGCGCAGCTGGTCGAGGAGGCTGCTGCCGGTGTCGACCTTGGCCGGCGCGACCGGCTCTGGCGGCTTGACTTCGGCGACCGGGGCGGCCGCCGGTTTGGCCGCCGGACGGACCGGCGCTATTTCGGGAAAAACCAGGGTCGGGTCGGTCATGCCGGCGCCGGAATTGGCCAGATACTCGCGCCGGGCGCGCCGCTCTGCCGCATCCAGATCAAATGCCTCGATGTCGGCAAGCAGTGACGCCTCCAGCTCTTCAATATCCTTGCCCGTGCCTGCCTTGCGCTCGCGTTTGGCACGGATGGCGTCGAGGATGACGGACAGCGGTCCCGTTTTTTCCGAATTGCTCATTGAATTGGCAAATATATCGACTACAGTAGACTAATGATGTGACCGAATTGGAGTGAGCGCAAGATGGATGTTTCTTCTTTAGGTAGTTTGAGTGCCGCCATGTCGCCTGTGGAGATCCGGGATGCCGCCAACACGATGGTTCTCAAGAAGGCGATCGACATTCAGGAGCAGAACGCGATGCAGTTGCTGGAAGCCTTGCCACAAGTGCCGAGCAACCCGCCCAATCTGGGCAACTCGGTCGACGTCAAGGTTTGATTTTTTCCAGCCAGTCACGCAAGGTGGCCGCGACGAGCGGCCATTCTTTTTCGTGGGTCACGGCGTGGCCCATGTCGCGGAAAATATGGACGTGCTCGCCGTAGGTCTGCCCGGTGGTCTGGACCAGGAAGGCGGGCACCAGTACGTCGTCTTCGGCACCGAGGATGAGCATGGGCGGACGGTGCATGGCGTAGAGATTGGGCAGGCTGAACATCGACATGTCCCATAGCGCGCGATGCGATTCAGGCTGCATCCGGCTGAGCCAGGCGGCCAGCATGGCTTCGTCAACCTCGCCGGCGAACAGCGCTTCGCGTAGCGTGCCGGTATCGGTGTATTTGCCATCCATGATCTGGTTGATTTCCTGGAATAGCTGCGGCTTGTTGAACATCAGGTGAAACTGCGAGGCAATCAGGCCTTGTGGTGGCACCGAGCAGACCAGGGCAACGGCCGGCGCGGCGCGATGTTCGAGATATTTCTGGACGATGAAGCCGCCCATTGAATGACCGACCAGGACCGGCGCTTCGCCGAGCCAGTCGACGATGGTCTTGACGTCGTCGACGTAATCGCTGACCGAATGCCAATTGATATGCTCGCGTCCCGCGCTACCGGCGTGGCCGCGCAGGGAGAGCGCGTAGCACGGATAGCCGGCCTTGGCGAGAAAGGGCATGAAGGTTTCGGTCCACATCCAGCCGCCGGCGAAGGCGCCGTGTACGAAAAGCAGCGCGGGCTTGCCGGTCTTGCGGGAAGGCTGGCAGGAGAAGACTTCGAGGCCTTCGACGATTTGAGTTTTTAGCATGGGGCTCGGTTCGGGGTGAGGCGTGATTTAATGCGGCTTTCACCCTGTGGTGCAAGGCAAATGCTGAAGTGGATGTTGACGCTGGTTGTGGCGATTTTTTTGCTGGGCATCATTGGCCCGCATCTGGCGCGCTTTATTCGATTCGGCAAATTGCCGGGGGATTTTGCTTTCCGTTTTCGTGGGCAAAGTTACACATTTCCGCTCGCCAGCACGATCATCTTTTCATTGTTGCTCTGGCTGCTCTCCCGGCTCATTTAGGCATTTCCGGAGCGCATTGACCCGGGCAGCGTGAATGCGCTCGGGAATCTTTGCCTTGTCGGGGCAGGCTCGGGCGATTTTTCCCGCGTCGACGGCGTTGACCGTAGCCAATGCCTGGAGCAGGTAGCGTGGGCTGTCGTAGGGGCGGTTTTCCCAGCCCAGCCGGCCGGTGTAGTCGCACAGGCAGGCGTCGAGCAACTGTTGGAAGCGTTCTGGCCGGCGCAGCGCATCGGTTTTCTCGAACAGCGTGACGATGGTGCTGGCTTTCAAGTCGGCGGCACGGTGAACGTTGCCGTGATAGCGCGCCATGAGCAGGGCGAGATCGCGGCAGTCGCCGGGCACGCGCAAGCGGGCGCACAGTTTTTCGCTGAGATGAACGCTGCGCTCTTCGTGGCCGATATGGCGCGGCAGGATGTCGGCCGGCGTCGTGCCCTTGCCGAGGTCGTGGGTCAGCGCAGCAAAGCGCACCGGCAAAGCGAACCTCCGTTTGGCCGACTGGTCGATAACCATCATGGTGTGGATGCCGGTATCGATTTCGGGGTGGTAATCGGCCCGTTGCGCGACGCCGAACAGGACATCGAGTTCCGGCAGCAAGCGGGCCAGCGCGCCGCAGTCGCGCAAGACTTCAAACATGCGCGACGGCTTGTCTTCCATCAGGCCGGTGGCCAGTTCCTGCCAGACGCGCTCGGCAACCAGATGATCGACTTCGCCGCTGGCTACCATGTCGCGCATCAGCGTCAGCGTTTCCGGAGCTACCGTAAATTCGCTGAAGCGGGCGGCAAAGCGCGCGATGCGTAGGATGCGCACGGGGTCTTCGGCAAAGGCCGGGCCGACATGCCTGAGGATTTTGGCCGATAAATCCAGTTGACCGTGGAAAGGGTCGATCAGCGTGCCATCGGCCGCCTTGGCCATGGCATTGATGGTCAGGTCGCGACGGGCGAGGTCTTCTTCGAGCGTGACGTCCGGTGCGGCGTGGAAGGCAAAGCCATGGTAGCCGTGCCCGGACTTGCGCTCGGTGCGGGCCAGCGCGTATTCCTCCTGGGTTTGCGGGTGGAGGAAAACCGGGAAATCCTTGCCGACCGGCCGGAATCCCTGCTTCAACAGGGCTTCCGGGGTGGCACCGACGACGACGTAGTCGCGGTCGGCATTGGGCCGGCCGAGCAGTTCATCGCGGACGGCGCCGCCAACGATGAATATCTGCACGGTCAGCGGTGCGCCCTCAACGACCGGCGCGATAGCGGAAGCTGTCGAGCTTGCCCTTCGGCGTGTTGAGTGCGATGTAGGTCGGCGCGATGGCTTCCAGTGCCGTCGGACGCCAGTTGGCCGGCTGCTTGCTGCCGGCTGTGGCGACGCTGTCCTTTTCCATCGAGCGCAGGTTGTCCGGCGACAGCATCGGGCTCGGGGCCAGCCACATCAGGCCGGCCTGCAGATAAGCCCAGCCTTCGGACAAGGGAACGATGGTGGCCGAACTGCCGGCCAGTTCCTTGGCGTAGTCGACCAGTTCGCGCAGCGTATAGGTCTTCGGGCCGACCAGTTCGTAGGTCTGGCCGTAGGTGGCGACATCGTTCAGGCTATCGACGAAGGCGTCGGCGACATCGGCGGCCCACACCGGCTGGAAGCGGGCGTGACCGAAACCGAGCGGGAAGAACGGGACTTTCTTCAGGATGCTGGCGAACATCGACAGGAAAGAATCGCCGAGGCCGAAAATGACCGACGGACGGAAGACGGTGACGTCGAGTTCGCCCTGGGCGGCGAGCACGATGGCTTCGCCGTCACCCTTGGAGCGCAGGTATTCGGACGGGCCCTTGGGATCGGCGTTGAGTGCGCTCATGTGCACCAGGCGGCGGACCCCCGCAGCCTTGCAGGCGGCGACGATTTTCTTCGGCAGCTCGACGTGGGCATTGGCGAAATCGGGGCTGTAGGGCAGGACAACGTCGCGGCTGTGCAGGACGCCGACCAGGTTGATCACGGCATCGTGGCCGCGAACCAGTTCGGCCAGCGTCTTTTCGCAGCTGATGTCAGCTTCCGGCATGGTGACGCCCGGCTGCATGATGAGTGCCTTGGTGCGTTCGCGGCGACGTGTCGGGACCGTGACTTCGATGCCGCGCTGCGACAGACGGTTGACGATATAGGTGCCGACGAAACCGCTACCCCCCAGCAGCAAGACCTTTTTGATGTCCATTTGAAACCCCGGAAACTGAATGCGTACAGCGGGCTGAGGCGCGCTTCGCCCTCGCGTAGCTGGCGCTCGAGAATGGCCGGATGGACAGCCAGCGCCAGGCCGGTCTCGGGGTTGATGAGCAGCGCCCGGCGGCTTGCCGGGCTGATGTGGCAGAGCCGGGCCATGGCCTGGCTACCGTCGGCCAGCGGGAATTCCAGCCAGTCGCCAACCTTGACAGGCAACGCACGGGACGGCGTCGGCCGATAGTCGGCAAAGTCGAGCGTCGCCAGAATCCGTTGTTCCACCTGCAACTTGCCGCTGATCGGCGTGCCGGCCGGGGTCGAAACGCCACTTGGGAAAAGGTCGGCTGCCGGGGTTTCGGGCGTCGTTGCCGGCGTGGCGCGTAGCGCCCGGGTCTGCAGCTCGAAGCAGGTATCGAGGAAGGCGGCTTCCGCTTCGGCCGACAGACCAATGCGAGCCATCCCGGCGCGCAGGCGTTTGAGGATTTCGGGCAGCCGGCGAGCCAGCGTCTTGCGCTCGTCGGGATCGGCCTTGGGTTGAATGGTCCACAGCAGGTCATCGACGACGGCCAATCCTTCCAGCCATTCAGCGCCGTGCTCGCCCGCTTCGAGCCAGGCGGTCCGGAGCAGGCGGCTCCACGTTTGTTCGAGAAAGTCGCGAATGGCCGGTGGCGGGCTGCTCTCGATGAATTTTTCGAGCGCCTGACGGACGCGCAGGGCTGCTTCGTCGTTGCGGTCGAGTTGGTTGATCAGCGGCAGATAGGGCGTTGTCGCCGCCGCAAAGCTGGCGTTGCGTTCGGCCAGCAGGGTGTCGAGATCGCTCAGCGCGGTCTCGAAGGCGGACTTGTCGGCGCTGCTGTCACCGCGCAGCCGGGTGGCGATTTCGAACAGGCGGGCGCAGATAGGGTGACGGGCCGGAACATCGATCGGCAGGCCGAGAATGGCCTGCCCCATGCGGTCGACGACAAGGCGCGCCGGGTGTTGGGCGTCGACAAACAGCGAGCTATCCTTCATGGCGACCTTGAGCAGCGTGATCTGCAGACTCGAAATCACTGCCTTGAGGGCATCCGGCACGGCTGGATTGGCGAAAATGGCTTCGAAGATCATGGCCAGCGTATCGATTGCCAGGCCCTCGTTGGCCGTGGTCGGAATGCCGAGCTGGGCAGATTTGAGTACCTTGGGCGGGCTGGCGATGTCGCCATTGGGAGTGAACAGGGCGGGGATCATGCCGCCGCCCGTCTGGGTCGGCGCGAATTTTTGCTCGAAAGCACCGCGGCGATCGAGTTCGTTGAGGCGCTCGACCAGGCGTTCGAGGGTGGCCTGGTTGAGCAGCGAGGCGGCCGCGCCTCCGCCGGCCTGCACCGGCGGTATTTCGGCTGCGCCGGGCAGGCCGGCGAGCAGCCTTTGTTGCAGGGCGAGGAAAGCATTGGTCGGAGCGGCCGGTGCTTCGACGCTGGCCGGCCCGTCCTGGGTGCCAATGATGCTGGGCGGGGCTGCGTCTACGCCCTTGCGTTCCAGGAATTCGTTGATCTCGGCGTAGAGGGCCGGCAACCCCTCGAGCAGGCAGGCTTCGATGCGGTCGAGCAATTCGAGTTTTTTGTCGATGGTGGCGGCGCCGGCGGCATCGAACATGGTGGTCAGACCCTGGGCGATGCCTTTCGGCCCGATCGGGTTGGCGCTTTTCGGCAGATCCGGTCGCCTGAGCAGGGTAACGAAGCGCAGATGGGTCCGCCACAGGCTGCCGCCGGTCGACTCGAACAGGCGGGCGCTCATGTTGTCAAGGCGGATGCCGAGTTCGAGGTCTTCTTCGCCGACCAGCGTGATGCGCGAAGAGGTCAGTCCGCTGGCCTCTTCGGCGAAGGTGCCGCGCCGGTTGGTCGATGCCATTTCATCGAAATAGGCGCCGGCGCCGTTCTGGATGGCCTGGATGGCCGGGGCAGAGAGCTCGCCGCAGTCCTGCAGCAAGGCACCGAGGTGCTTGAGGAAAAGGGCCCGGGTGTCGTTCAGGAGATGGAATGAGTCGGACTGCACTGCCATGTCGTTTTCCTAGGGTAGGTCTGCGTCTTTCATGCCTTCGCTGGTCCTGGCGCCGACGACGCCGAGGCGCGTTTTGAGCGAATCGGCCTTGCCGTTGAACTGGGCCGAATAATAAACCGCGTTGCTCATGACTTTCTTGACGTAATCGCGGGTTTCGCTGAAGGGGATCGTCTCGGCGTAAATGGCGCCTTCGAGCGGCTGATCGGCGCGCCATTTCTTGGCCCGACCGGGGCCGGCGTTGTAGGCGGCGGAGGCCAGCACCGGGTGGTTGTCGAGATTTTCCATGACCAGCCGCATGTAGCTGGTGCCAAGCAGGACGTTGGTTTCGGTGTCGTTGACGCGATGGCGCTTGAAGTCGCGCAGGCCGATCTTCTTGGCGACCCATTTGGCGGTGGCGGGCATCAGTTGCATCAGGCCGGAGGCGCCGACGGTTGATTTGGCATTGGTGATGAAGCGACTTTCCTGACGCATCAGGCCGTACACCCAGGCATCGTCGAGCGACTGGTTATGGGCGGCCGGGCGGACTGTGTCGCCGAAGGGGGCGAGGAAGCGCAGCGAATAGTCGTGTTCGTGGCGGGTGCGGTCGGCCGTGTTGATGGCGCGATCCCAGATCTGCTTGCGTTTGGCCAGGTTGGCGGCGGCGAGGAGTTCGCGGTCGTTCATGCCGCGCAGTGCCCAGTTCCATTCGCGGACCGCTTCGGTGCGCAGATCGAGGCGGAAGAAGGCGAGAGCACGGCGAATGCCCGGGTTGTCGCTGGCAGCGCTGGTTTCTTCGAGGGTCGGTTCCTTGGCGTTGGGGGGCAGCGTGATCTGGCGGTCAAGTTCCTCGTCGGCCAGATTGCCGTAGAAATTTGGCTGGCCGGCAATTTTGTCGAACAGTGCGTTGGCTTCCGGCGTGCGGCCGGTCGATTTCAGGGCCCGGCCGAGCCAGTAGATCCATTCCGGCTTGGCGGCGAGCTCGGCCGGCATGGCCTCGATTGTCGTGCGGACGACGCCCCAATCCTGGGTGCGCAGGGCGGCACGGACTTTCCACTGGATGCCTTCATGCGACAACGGGGTCTGGTCGGCGTTGGCGTACCAGCCGAGCGCTTCGGGCAGGTGCCTCCGGGCGCCAAGCAGGGCGATCTGGCTCCACGCCCATTGGCGCTCGGCGTCGTGCAGTCGGTCCTTGATCTTGTCCAGCTCGTCGGCGGCGATGCGCGGATCGTTGGTGGCCAGGCGGGCGACGGCGATGGCGGCGAGTTCGCGCCCGGTTCGCGTGGCCGACCAGTTGGCCGGCTGGCGAACAAGGTAGCTCATGGCGCTGCCGATGGCGCTGTCGAAGCTGCGGCTGTCCGGAATCTGGTTTTCGGGCAGGTAATCAAGCGTGGTTTTGGCCCGGCTTGGGCGGTTGGCTTCGATCTGGCGGCGGGCGCGCTGCCAGATTTCATCGTTCGTGATGCGCTGATTGGCGACCAGCGCGTCGAATACGGGGCGGCAGGGCTCGGGCGGTTCGAGCATGGTCAGCCAGCGTTTTTCGGCTTCGCCCAGCACCTTCTTGTCAAAGCGGGCCAGCCGGGCCTGCTCGCTGTAGCAGGTGACGTCCGCTTCGGGGGCGAGCAGCTTCGGGAATTCGGCATCCACCTCGTCCCAGGCCAAACGCTTGCCGAGCGAGCGGATCCAGTCGGCACGCAGTTTTTCGGCGACGTAGCTGCCGTCGTTGCGGCGCAGGAAATCGCGCAGGCCGCTCGGGTCATCCTTTTCCATCCCCATGCGCAGCCGGTAGTTTTCGGCGTAGGCAGCCAGTTCGTGCTGGCCGAGCTGGTCGATGGCGCGCTCCAGTTTGTTGCTGTCGCCGACCTGGAAGGCTTCGCGGGCGGTCAGGAAATCACTGTCACCGCTACCCTGCGCAATGACCGAAATGGGCAGCGCAAGGCCGACGAGGATGAGGCAAAACTTCATGCTAGATTACTGCCATGGTTGAACTGAACGAGGATAACACGGCCTGGCGTCGGGCATTGCGGCGTGAGATGGTGGCGCGCCGGTCGCGGCTTGGCGAGGCGGCGCATGCCGGGCTGTCGGCGCGCATCGTCGAACACCTGCTGGCCGCCTTGCCGGTGCCTCGCGTCGTCGCTTTTTGCTGGCCGATCAAGCACGAGCCGGATGTCCGGGTTGTCGTCGAACGGTGGGCGGCGCTGGGGGCGAGGGCTGCCCTGCCCGTCGTCGTCGCCGAAGACTCGCCGCTGGCCTTTCGCGTATGGACGGCGCAGACGCCGCTGGAAGCCGATCGCTACGGGATTCCGACACCGCTGACCGGCGATTTCGTGGTGCCCGACCTGATTCTGCTGCCGCTCAACGGCTTCGACGCGGCGGGTTATCGGCTTGGCTACGGTGGTGGCTATTTCGACCGGACGCTGGCTGCGCTCTCCCCTCGCCCGCTGGCGGTGGGTGTCGGCTTCGAGACCAACCGGCTGGACACGATCCGCCCGGAAAGCCACGATCAGCGGCTCGACTGGATCGTCACCGAAGCCGGCAGTTTCAGGGTTTGAGCTGTCTCAGGCGCCACACGGCGTAGCTCGTTGCCAGCCCGGCGAGCAGGGCCAGCGTGGCCTGGCTGAAATCGTAAAGCCCGGTTTGTGCCGCAAGATTCAGTGTGTAGCTGTGGTGCAGGGCGAGGAGCAGCGCGCCGATGCTGAAGGCTGCCCACATGCGACGGCGGTCGCTCGGCAGGTGGCGGGCCAGCGAGGATTTCAGGGCAAACCCGCCGATCAGCGCCTGGCTGAGCGAGGCGACGAAGAGGAAATAAAGGCTCAGCAGGTAGGTGTTCATGCGGCCCGGCAGGCGGTGCTGAAACGCTTGAGCGCTTCTTCGAGGGTGCTGCGCGGGCAGCCGAAATTGAGGCGCAGCCAGCCCGGTGCGCCGAAATCGGCGCCATCGGAGAGGCCGAGGCCGTGCGCTTCGAAATGGGCGGCGGGCTTGGCCTGGCCGAGTTGGCGGACGTCGATCCAGGCCAGATAGGTGGCCTCGACCGATTTCATTTTTGCCCCTTTTTCCCGGTTGACCGTAGCAATCACCAAATCGCGGTTGGCGCGCAGGTAGGCGATCAATTCGCGGTGCCAGTCGCCGCTGTCGCGGTAGGCGGCCTCGCAGGCGGCCAGCCCGAGCACGTTCACGTGCGGGACGATGCCGTGCATGGCGTGTTCGAAGCGGTGGCGCAGGCTGGCGTCGGGAATCACCGCGAAAGCGCAGCCGAGGCCGGGAATGTTGAAGGTCTTCGACGGCGCCATGAGCGTGATGCTGCGCTTGGCCGCTGCCGGCGACAGGCTGGCGAAGGGGATGTGGCGCTTGTCGGCGTCGAGGATCAGGCCGCAGTGGATTTCGTCGGAGCAGACGATGAGGTCATTGGCTTCGGCCAGGGCGGCCAGTTCGAGCAGTTCGTCGCGGCTCCAGCAGCGGCCGACCGGGTTGTGCGGGTGGCAGAGCAGGAAAAGGTCGGTGTCCGGCGTCAGCGCGGCCAGCAAGGCGGCTTGGTCAAAACGCCAGCCGTCGTCGGTGCACGCCAGCTCGGCGCGATTGAGTTTGCGGCCGGAGAAATGCGGGGCGGAGAGGAAAGGCGGATAGATCGGCGTCGCCGTCAGAACCGCGCCATCGACGGCCCGGCAGGCGATGTTGAGGCCGCTGACCAGCCCCGGCAGCCAGACGATCCATTCTGCTTCAATTCGCCAGTCGTATTCACTTTCGAGGTGAGTGAGCACTGACTCGGTAAGCGACGGCCACGGCCCGCCATAGCCAAAAACGCCGTGCTCGATGCGCCGGTGCAGGGTTTCGATGACGGCCGACGGCGCGGCGAAATCCATGTCGGCGACCCACAGCGGCAGGACATCGCGACCGGCGTACTTGCTCCATTTGATGGAGTCGGAGTGGCGCCGGTCGATGGGCTGGTCGAAGGAACTCAAATCCGGCTCAAACTTCGAGATGTTGATAAAGCACGGTCGACAGGTAGCGCTCGCCGCAGGAGGGAATGATGACGACGATGTTCTTGCCGGCATTTTCGGGACGTTTGGCGACTTCCACCGCGGCCCAGCTGGCGGCGCCGGAGGAAATGCCGACGAGCAGGCCTTCTTCGGTCGCCATGCGGCGGGCCATGGTCAGCGCGTCGTCGTTCTTGACGCGGATCACCTCGTCGTACACGGCGGTGTTGAGCACGGCCGGGACGAAGCCGGCGCCGATGCCCTGTATCGGGTGCGGGCCTTTGGCGCCGCCGGACAGCACCGGCGAGGCGTCGGGTTCGATGGCGATGACCTGGATGTTCGGTTTCAAGGCTTTCAGCGTCTCGCCGACGCCGGTCACCGTGCCGCCGGTGCCGACACCGGCGATGAAAATGTCGACCTGTCCATCGGTGTCGCGCCAGATTTCCTCGGCCGTCGTCCGGCGGTGCACGGCCGGGTTGGCCGGGTTCTCAAATTGTTGCGGGATGAAATAGCGCCCGTCGGCGGCGGCCAGTTCCTCGGCCTTCTTGATGGCGCCGCCCATGCCGTCCGGGCCGGGGGTCAGGATCAGTTCGGCGCCGTAGGCCTTGAGCAGCAGCTTGCGTTCGCGGCTCATCGTTTCCGGCATGGTGAACGCGCACTTGATGCCGCGCGCCGCACAGACCATGGCCAGCCCGATGCCGGTGTTGCCAGAGGTCGGTTCAAGGACGACGGTATCCGGGCCAATCTTGCCGGCGGCCTGGGCGGCGTCGAGCATGGCGACGGCGATGCGATCCTTGACGCTGCTGCCCGGGTTGAAGAATTCCAGCTTGCCGAGCACCGTTGCGGCGCAGCCGGCGGTGACGCGGTTGAGCTTGACCAGCGGCGTGTTGCCGACCAGTTCTGTGACATCGTTGGCGATTTTCATGGGAAGACTCCGGAAGGGGGTGAGAGATTGTAGGCGACTCGGCGCCTGTCGTGGGTGGGTAGGCTGACGCTGGCTGCTTCTCGGTGAAGTGCAGTCATTTGAAATTGCGAGGCGATGACTGAAGCCTAGACCGTGCCATATATTCTGTAAAAGAATTGAAATTTACATGAATATAAGCAAAGCGAATTAGTGCGCAGCGAGCTATCCGTCGATGCGCGCGATAAATATCTCCAAGTATGACGTTCGCCTGATTGACGGCCGCCCATTGCGCTGACATTCTGGCTGCTTCGGCAGGCTAATGTCATGGGCTCATGCCGACAGGGTCGGCCGCTTTCGCGGGATGGCCCTGGCTGAAAGGAGTTCAGACATGCGCAAACTTCTCCCCCTCGGTTTCGCCGCATTACTCGCCATGCCAGCGCAAGCGGCGCCCACCGCCTACGATCTCTATCTGCTCGCCTGCGATGGCGCCAGCGATTGCCAGCGCGTCGCCAACGTCGAGCTCGGCCCCGACGGGCAAAAGAACGAGCACCCGACGCCCGGCATCCAGGTCCGCATCGAACAGCTATCGGTCCTGCCCGAAGCCGCCGTCGTCCGCATGGTGATGACCCTCAATCCCGTGCAACTCGGCGTCGTGGGTAGCACGGCCGGGCGCGCCAGCGGTGGTCAGGTCAATATCGAAGTCGATTCGGCCATCATGCGCCAGCGCTACTACAGCCCCGTCGTCGTTTTCTCGACCACCGGCAAGGTCTATCAGCTTTGGGGGCGGCAGGTGGCGAGTGGCGCCGTGGCGAAAAATCTGGCCCAACGCTAGATCCCTGAGCCTTTGCCGCGCGGATGCAGAGGCGCCAGCCTTAGCCGAGCGCTTTCCGGCCGATTGCTACGGTCAACCCGAAAAAATGGCCGAAATTGAAATAGCGTTCAGGCCGGCGGCGCGCCCAGGCAGTCGGCGAGCAGATCCTGCAAGTCCGGGTGGGCGGCGGCGCTGCCCAGCAGGCTGTCGCGCAGCGGGCGAAGCGGCTCGATGATGGCGGACGGCGCCGCTTCCCAGGCGGTGAGCATGGCCCACGGGTCGGAAGCCAGAACGACAGCGGCGAGGCTGAGGGCCAACCGACGTTCCACCATCGCCTGCGCCGGCGCGTGGTGGCGGCTGACATAAAGCTGGTGCCAGACGAGCCGGGCGGCCTGCGGCAGGCGGACGGGAATGCACTGGCCGCCGGCGAGCAGCGCGCCGGGCGCGGGGTCGGCGAGCAGGTAGGCGTGGTCGGCAGTGGTCGTCGCCGACCAGGCCAGCCCGGGCGCCGATACGGCCGCGCCAAAGCGTGGGCCGGCAACGAGAATGTCGGCGGGGATGGCGGGCAGGCCAGGCAAGGCGACGGTGGCGTGGGAGGCTAGCTCGGTCGGGGCGGCACCGTTCGGCACGGCGCTGGGTTCGGGGGCGGCGACGAGGGGTAAGGCTGCGGCCAGGGGCTGGCTCAGGAAAGCCGCCGGGGCGACCAGTTCAAGGCGCGGCGGGACCGCCGGCTCACCGGCCGGCTGACGCAGACGGGCGCCGAGTTCGTTGAGCCAGGCCATGCAGCCGAGACTGCCGGCGAGCAGCAGGCCGCCTTCGAAAGCGCCGAGGTTGTGCAGTTCGACCAGGGCGCGGGCGCTGACCTTGTCGGCGACGTGAAAGCCGAGCTTGCGCAGCATGCCGACCTGGCGGGCGGTCGATTCGGCGAAATCCATCTGCGCCCGCATGGCGTTTTCGGCCGCACTATCGCCCTCGCGGCCGACCAGCGTTTCGGCCTGCTTGCCGGGCACCGGGTAATAGACCCGGTACCAGTAGGCGTAACCGGTGCCGCGGCGCAGTTGCAAGGTACCCGGAGTACCAGGTAGCAAGGCTCCGGCGGTGAGTGACCGCTCTCTAAGTGCCGCGTATTGTTGGCGGAAAGCGGGCTGGTTCGGGCGAAAGAGGGCCGGGGTTTTCATGGTTACCCAATAAATGCAACTATTGTTGGGTAAGTTTATATCAGGCGAAATTGGTTACCCAATAAAATATTGCGTTATTGGGTAAATCCTGGGTAAAAAAGCCGGTTTCCCACGGTCGACCGGCAAAAATGCTCGAAATTGAAATGGCTGGTCAGGTCGAAGGGGGCATTCTCCGATTGATCGACATCTGTGTTTCATCCGACATCAACGCGTTGGCGCTGATGGATTAGGATGGCGGCTTTGTCGATCTACCGTCCCGATGTTTGACGATTCTCCTCGTGCCGAGTTTCTGGGCGGCGTTCGCGCCGAGCTACCGCTGTTACTCGGCGTCGTCCCCTTCGGGCTGATTTTCGGGGTGCTCGGGCTGGCAGCGGGTTTGCCGGGGTGGGCGGTGGTGCTCAGTTCGTCGCTGATTTTTGCCGGCTCGTCGCAGGTGGTGTTCGCCCAGCTTTGGAGCGGGGCGACGCCGCCACCCGTGATGGCGGCAACGGTGGGCGTGGTCAATCTGCGTCACCTGCTGTACAGCGCGGCGGTGGCTGATTATTTGCGCGACCTGCCGTGGCGCTGGAAGTTGCTGCTGGCTTACCTGCTCACCGACGAAGCGTTTGCCGCGGCCATCGGCCGCCTGCGCGATGGTCCGCCGACGGCACATCGTCACTGGTTTTTGTGCGGCACCGGTTTCACGTTGTGGGCTGGCTGGCAGCTATCGACGCTGGTCGGGGTGCTGCTCGGGGCGGCGATTCCCGAGAACTGGTCGCTGGACTTTTCGATTGCCCTGACTTTCATCGCCCTGCTCGTGCTCTCGGTGCATAAACGCAGCGATGCCTGGGCGGCGATTGCCGCCGCGGCGGCCGTCCTCCCGGCGCTCGCATTGCCGCACAAGTCGGGCCTGCTGGTGGCGGCCGGAGTGGGCATTGCAGTCGGCTTGTTCATGCGCCGCTTCGACGGCAAAACGCCATGAGCATGACCGTGTTGCTGCTGACCATGGCGGCCTGCGGGCTGGTGACTTTCCTGATCCGCCTGTCGTTCATCGCCTTCGGCCGCTATTTGCCCGACGATCCGCGCGTCGAAGCGTTGTTGCGCTATGTCCCGCCGGCCATCCTCGGCGCCCTGATCGGGCCGGAGATTTTCATGCTCGGCGGCAATCTGAATGCCACGCCAGATAACCCGCGGCTGTGGGCGGCGCTGGTGGCCTTGCTGGTCGCCCGGTTGACGCGCAGCGTGCTGGCGACGATAGCGGCGGGAATGGGCGCGTTGTGGGCGATACAGCTCTGGTTTGGCTGAATGCCGGGCCGGAAGCCTTCGATTTTGGCCGTTTTCCCCGGCTGACCGTGGCGGCCAACCGGGTGGAATTCCTCAGCCCAGAAACAGCTTGTAAGCCGGGTTCTGGCTCTCGTCCCAATGGGCGTAGCCGAGGTTTTTCAGAAATTCCTTGAATTGCCCCATGTCGCCCGCCGGCACCTGCATGCCGACCAGCACGCGGCCGTAGTCGGCGCCGTGGTTGCGGTAGTGGAACAGGCTGATGTTCCAGCCGGCGCTCATCTGGGTCAGGAAATTCATGAGGGCGCCCGGTCGCTCGGGGAATTCAAAACGGTAGAGCTGTTCGTTCAGACCTTCTTTACACACCGCTGCGGCGTGGCCGCCGACCATGTGACGGATATGGTTCTTGGCCATTTCGTCCTCGGTCAGGTCGAGCGTCGGGTAGCCGTGTTTTTGCAGGCTGTCGACGAGCTTGAGCGATTCCTTGCGGTCGCTGACCTGGACGCCGACGAAAACGTGGGCTTCGCTGGCGGTGTGGTAGCGGTAGTTGAATTCGGTGACGTTGCGCTTACCGATGAGGGCCAGGAATTTCTTGTAGGCACCGGGCTTCTCGGGCAGCGTGACGGCGAAGACGGCTTCGCGTTGTTCGCCGAACTCGGCGCGCTCGGCGACGAAGCGCAGGCGGTCGAAATTCATGTTGGCGCCGGAGGTCACGGCGATCAGGTTCTTGTCCTTGAGCTTGTGCTGACGGGCGTATTCTTTGGCGCCGGCGACGGCGAGCGCACCGGCCGGCTCGAGAATCGAGCGGGTGTCCTCGAAAACGTCCTTGATCGCGGCGCAGATGGCGTCGGTGTCGACCAGGATGATGTCGTCGAGGTATTCCTTGCACAGCCGAAAGGTTTCCTCGCCGACGAATTTGACGGCGGTGCCATCGGCGAACAGGCCGACCTGGTCGAGACGGACGCGATGGCCCTTGGCGATGGACTGCTTCATCGCATCGGCGTCGAAGGTTTCAACCCCGATCACCTTGATGTCCGGGCGCAGGCGCTTGATGTAGGCAGCGACGCCAGCGGCCAGCCCGCCACCGCCGATGGCGCAGAAGACGGCGGTGATCGGGCCATTGTGGCGCGAGTGTTGTCGGAGGATTTCCATGGCGACGGTGCCCTGCCCGGCGATCACTTCGGGATCGTCGAAGGGGTGCACGAAGGTCAGCTTCTCGGTCTTTTCGAGTTCGACGGCGTGGGCATAGGCTTCGTCGAACGAATCACCATGCAGCACGACTTCGCCGCCGCGCGAGCGGACGGCATCGATCTTGATGCCCGGCGTCGAGGTCGGCATGACGATGACCGCCCGGCAACCCAGTTTCTTCGCCGACAGCGCCACGCCCTGGGCATGGTTGCCGGCCGAGGCGCAGATGACGCCGCGCTTGAGCTTTTCCGGCGAGAGGCTGGCGATCTTGTTGTAGGCGCCGCGCAGCTTGAAGGAGAACACCGGCTGCATGTCTTCACGCTTGAGAATAATCTTGTTGCCGACCCGGGCGGAAAGGTTGCTGGCCAGGTCGAGCGGCGTTTCGACGGCCACGTCATAAACCTGTGCGTTGAGAACTTTTTCGAGATAATCCGGGTGCATTGGGCGCAACTCATTAAGGCAAAAGGGAGATTCTACGGGTGGAGTGGCTAAACGTCACGGCGGAAAGCGGCCTCTGGGGCCTGCTGGCCTGTGGGGCTTTTTGCGCCAGCACCCGGCCGAATATGGCTCTGCGCTGATGCTCGCCACACTCGGCAACACGGCTGGCGGCATGACGTCATGGTGGTGTGGCCGCTTTCTGCCGCGCTGGCAAAAGCTGGAAAACCTGGCGCAGCGCGAGCGGCTCGAACGCTGGGGCAGCCCTGCCCTGCTGTTCGCCTGGGCGCCGTTGATCGGCGACGCGCTGTGCCTCGCCGCCGGCTGGCTGCGCCTGCACTGGCTGCCCTGCTGCCTGTTCATGGCCCTCGGCAAATTCGCGCGGTACTGGCTGGTCGCCCAGACGGCCGTGAATTGACGGTTCAAGCCGAAAAGAATCGATTCCCACGGTCAACCCGAAAAAATGGCCAAAATTGAAATGCCAGCTTTGCAGTCGGTCGGCAGCCGCGAGGGAGGCTGAACCTTTGAGCAGCGGTGCACGTCTACCTGTCCCCGCGTGCTGCCCCGCAATACGCTAAAATCCACCTTTTGACGGACCCCGGCTGCTTCCATGACTGCCCGCCTGCGCGAAATACCTTACAACTACACCTCGTTTTCCGCGGTGCTCGATGAGCTCCGTTCCGAGCGCGTCACCGGCCGTTCGGCCCGCATGCTTTACGAGGTGCTCGGCGACATCTGGGTCGTCCAGCGCAACCCCTACCTGGAAGACGACCTGCTCGACAATCGCGAACGCCGCGATGCGCTGGTCAACGCCCTGCACCACCGGCTCAACGAGGTCGAAAAGCGGCGCGAAGCGACCGAGGGCGAGGACGTCGAACGGGCCGCCAAGGTCAAGCGTCTGGTCGATGCGGCGCGTGATGCGGTCAACCGTTTTGCCGAGCGTTTCGGCGAAACCATCGACCTCCGCCGCAAGGTGCTCAAATATCTCGGCAAGCACACACGCAAGGACAACATTGCCTTCGACGGCCTGGCCCGCGTTTCGCATGTCACCGATGCGACCGACTGGCGCGTCGAATACCCCTTCGTCGTTCTCAATCCGGACACCGAAGAGGAAATCGGCCACCTCGTCCGCGGCTGCATCGAAGCCGGCCTGACCATCATCGCCCGTGGCGGCGGCACCGGTTACACCGGCGGCGCCGTGCCGCTGACGCCTTACGCGGCGGTCATCAACACCGAAAAGCTCATCGACATCGGTCCGGTTGAAGAACTCGTGCTGGCCGGCCATGAAACGCCCTACGCCACCATCCGCACCGGCGCCGGCGTCGTCACCGACCGTGTTTCCGAAGCCGCTTCGCTGGCTGGTCGCGTCTTCGCCGTCGACCCGACCTCGGCCTCTGCCTCCTGCATTGGCGGCAACATCGCCATGAACGCCGGCGGCAAGAAAGCCGTGCTGTGGGGCACCGCGCTCGACAACCTGGCCTGGTGGAAGATGGTCGACCCCGACGGCAACTGGCTCGAAGTCGAACGCGTCAATCACAACTACGGCAAGATCCACGAGCAGGAAAACGTCGAATTCCGCGTCAAGCGCTTCGATCCGAGCGGCAAGACGCTGCTTGGCGAAGAAATCCTCATCATGCCGGGTGCCGCCTGTCGCAAGATCGGGCTGGGCAAGGACGTTACCGACAAGTTCCTCGGCGGCATCCCCGGCGTGCAGAAGGAAGGTACCGACGGCATCATCGTTGCCGCCCGCTGGGTACTGCACAAAATGCCGCCCGTTTCGCGCACCGTCTGTCTGGAATTTTTCGGCCAGGTGCGCGAAGCCGTGCCGGCCATCGTCGAAATCACCGATTACTTCAAGCCGGGCGGCGCCGGGCTGGCTTCCGGCGTGCAACTGGCCGGTCTCGAGCACCTCGACGAACGCTATGTGAAGGCCGTCGGCTACGCCACCAAGGCCAAGCGCCACGGTCGGCCGAAGATGGTCCTGCTCGGCGATCTCGTCGGTCATGACGAAAAGGCCGTCATGGCCGCCGCTTCCGAAGTCGTGCGCATGTGCAACCTGCGCTCGGCCGAAGGATTCATTGCGGTCGACGCCGAAACGCGCAAGAAATTCTGGCTCGACCGTTCGCGCACCGCCGCCATTTCGCGCCACACCAACGCCTTCAAGGTCAATGAGGACGTAGTCATCCCGCTGCCGCGCATGGGCGATTACTGCGACGGCATCGAGCGCATCAACATCGAACTGTCCACGCAGAACAAGCTGGCGCTGTGCGACGCCCTGCGCGAATTCCTCCAGGGCGAGCTGCCGCTGCATGCCGGCGACGCCAACCTCGACAAGGACGTGCTGATCGGCGACCGCCGGCAGGCTGCGCTCGATTACGTCGAGGCCGTGCGCCTGCGCTGGGAGTGGCTGCTCGACAACCTCGACCTGCCGCTCGCCGAGGCCGAAACGCGTTTCGCCTCCTACGGCGTGGTGGCCGGTGAACTGACCAACAAGGCGGCCAATCCGAAGCTCTTCCATCGCCTGCAGGACTACTCCGTGCGCACGTCGTGGAAGCACGAACTGCACGCCCGGCTGAGCAAGATATTCGACGGCGGCGTCTATCGTCCCATCGTCGAGCGGATCGAGGCCATCCACAAGGAAGTGCTGCGCGGCCGTGTTTTCGTCGCCTTGCACATGCACGCCGGCGACGGCAACGTGCATACCAACATCCCGGTGAATTCCGACAATTACGACATGCTGCAAACGGCGCACAAGGCCGTCGAACGCATCATGCACCTGGCCCGCAGCCTGGATGGCGTCATTTCCGGCGAACACGGCATCGGCATCACCAAGCTCGAGTTCCTGACCGAGGAAGAACTGGCGCCTTTCCGTGCCTACAAGCAGAAAGTTGATCCGCAAGGCCGTTTCAACAAGGGCAAGCTGATGCCCGGCGGCGACATGGGCAATGCCTACACGCCATCGTTCAGCCTGCTCGGTACCGAATCGCTGATCATGGAGCAATCCGAAATCGGCAAGATTTCCGACATGGTCAAGGACTGCCTGCGCTGCGGCAAATGCAAGCCCGTTTGTTCGACCCACGTGCCGCGCGCCAACCTGCTCTACAGCCCGCGCAACAAGATTCTCGCCACCTCGCTGCTGGTCGAGGCCTTCCTCTACGAAGAACAGACCCGGCGCGGCATTTCGCTCAAGCACTTCGACGAATTCAACGACGTTGCCGACCATTGCACGGTCTGCCACCGCTGCCTCAAGCCGTGCCCGGTCGACATCGATTTCGGCGACGTTTCCGTGGCCATGCGCAATTTCCTCAGGAAGCAGGACAAGAAGCGCTTCAGCCCCGGCACCATGGCCGCCATGACCTACCTGAACCTCAAGGACCCGGCGACCATCAAGCTCATGCGCGGCGTCATGATGGACTTCGGTTTCAAGGCCCAGCGCCTTGCCCACAAGGCGGCCAAGGCGATCGGCCTGGTGCAGGGCAGCCGCGCCCATCCGCCGGCAACGGTTGGCGCACCGACCGTCAAGACGCAGATCATCCACTTCCTCAACCGGCCGATGCCGGGCAATCTGCCCAAGCGCACCTCGCGGGCACTGCTCGATATCGAGGACGACAAGGTCATCCCGGTCATCCGCAACCCACGCAAGACGACCGAAGATTCGGACGCCGTCTTCTATTTCCCGGGTTGCGGATCCGAGCGCCTGTTCTCGCAGGTCGGGCTGGCCACCCAGGCCATGCTCTACGAAGTCGGTGCCACCACCGTCCTGCCGCCGGGCTACCTGTGCTGCGGCTATCCGCAGACGGCCTCGGGCGACGAAGAAAAGGGCGTCAAGATCACCACGGACAACCGCGTGCTGTTCCACCGCGTCGCCAACACCCTCAACTATCTCGACATCAAGACCGTCATCGTGTCCTGTGGCACCTGCATGGACCAACTGCAGAAATACCAGTTCGAGAAAATATTCCCCGGTTGCCGCCTGCTCGATATCCACGAATACCTCATGGAAAAAGGCGTCAAGCTGGAGGGTGTGAGCGGTACGCGTTACATGTACCACGATCCTTGCCACACACCGATGAAGGCCTACGCGCCCCTCGCCGTGACCAAGGCGCTGATGGGCCAGGAAGTGCCGCTGACCGACCGCTGCTGCGGCGACGCCGGCTCCTTCGCCTATTCCCGGCCGGATGTCGCCAC
The DNA here is from genome assembly GCA_002840785.1 of Betaproteobacteria bacterium HGW-Betaproteobacteria-4. Lineage (GTDB taxonomy): Bacteria > Pseudomonadota > Gammaproteobacteria > Burkholderiales > Rhodocyclaceae > Azonexus. The sequence goes on from PHCH01000067.1 coordinate 29,601, forward strand.
TCAGGTCAAATTCCGCAAGCAGCAGGACATCGAAAGTGGCGCCGCCAAACTGCGGGCCGACGGGTTCACCGGCGATGTCAAGATCCTGACGTCCTGCCCGGCCTGCCTGCAGGGCCTGTCCCGCTACGACGACGATGCCGGCACCCAGGCCGATTACATCGTGGTCGAACTGGCCAAGCATCTGCTCGGCGAAAACTGGATGGCGGAATACGTCGGCAAGGCGAATACGGGCGGGATAGAGCGGGTACTTCTTTGATTTTTGCCCATTTTTTCCGGTTGACCGTGAAATAGCAGGTTCTTTTGCGGTCGCGCCTTGTGATATTTATTCTTCGGTGTAATCCTTCACGGAAAACCGGAGTCAGATAACGTGGGTAGCGACAGTCAGTCCTGTGAATTGTGCAGTAGCCCCGGCGGGGCCATTCTTTGGCAGTCGGCCCTTTGCCGTGTGGTTCGGGTCGACGATCCGTACTACCCGGGCTTCTGTCGCGTCATCTGGAGCGACCATGTCCGCGAAATGAGCGATCTCGAGGCGAGCCGGCAAATGTTGCTCATGCGCGTCGTCTTCGGCGTCGAATCGGTGCTGCGCCGGTTATTCAATCCGGATAAAATCAATCTCGCCAGTTTTGGCAACATGGTTCCCCATGTCCATTGGCACATCATCCCGCGCTGGCTGGATGACCGGCATTTTCCCGAACCGGTTTGGGGAAACGTCCGCCGGGAGGGAGCGGTATCGCGGCCATTGGTCAGCGATGCCGAGCTGGCGCAGGCATTGTCCGTAGCCCTGAAAAATATCGAATAAGGCTGGATCGATCATGAACACGACCGCCATGGAAGTGCCCGTCATTTCGGATCTGCAAAGCGGGATGGACTATCTCGCGCAGTTGTCGCTGGCCAACCCGGTCGTCGCCGAGCGACAGTTGATGAGCTTCGTCGACGCACTGCTCATGGCACCGCCCGAGCCCGGAGCAATGCTCATGCTGCTTGAACAGGCACGGGCGCCGATGTGCTTCGTCGAAGAGGAAATGGCCAGGCGGTATCACAACAAGGCGCTGCCCCTGGCCGGCGAAGAAGAGTCGTATTTCCAGCAGGTCGTTGCCGCCTGGCGCAAGATGGGCAAGGCTTACGAGCTGTGTGCCCGCCGTGAAGAGCCCGATGCTGAAAACGCCCAGTACGTGGCGATGATGGCCACCATCCTGCATCGCTGTCTTTACTATACCGGCATGGTCATTCTCGAGCACTACCGCGCCCGCCGCGATCTGCCGCCCGGTATCTGGCTCGACCTGCACGGCTACTACGAAACGGCAGAGGAATGGGGTATCGCCTTCACCCCGGTCGAGGATGTCCTCGAAAACAGCCTGCAGGCAACCCACTGCGCTGCCGCCTACACCACCCTACTGCTCATCGACATTGCCAGTCCTTACAGCAACAGCGTGCGCAACCTCAATCTGATCCGGCGCTGGGCCGGCATGTGGGCGCCATTGGTTTCCATTCACAAGCTGGAAGACGACCTCGAGGTTCCGGCCTACGTCATCGAGCTCATGAAGGATGCACCACTTCATCCGACCGCCGTCACCGACGAGCCATCCAGCGATACAAGGCGCCTCGACACGACGCGCCTCGGGCTGCAGATCAATCATATGCTGAGCCAGCTCAGGCAACGCATCACGCCCTCGCAACTGGGCCTCGGCGAAGAAACCAGCGGCCATGTCATCGCTCTGCTCGACCACCTTTCCCGGCCGTGGACGCAGTCGGCCTCACCCCGTCGTTTCCGCCGTTTTGCCACCGAAGGCATCGCCCGGGTGGCAGTTGGCTTTGAAGCCATTCACTTTTGCATCAGCGCCAAGGAATTTGAACAGCCCGATTCGGCCGCCGCCTTTTCTCGCGGCGAGTTCGATCAGTTGTTCACCTTTGGTGAACGTGCCGAGCCGGGCCAGACCCTGGCGATCAAGCCACTAATTTCATTTCCGGTCGATGAGTGGTCGGTCATCAACCATTCAGCGAATGGTTTTCGCCTTGGTCGCAGTTGCGCCGGCTTGCGCATATCGCATGGACAGCTCATGGCCGTCTGTCCGCACGATGGCGAACATTTCCTTCTGGCTCAAGCCACCTGGCTCATGCAGGAAGACGACGGTGGCCTGATTGTTGGCGTTGCCACCCTGCCCGGCATGCCTACCGGCGTGGGCGTGCGTATTGCAGCCGTGAAAGCCGGCAATGCCGAGCGTTTTGTCCGTGCTTTCCTTCTGCCGCCCGTGCCGGCGATCAAGGAGGAAGGATCGATTGTCCTGCCACCGGGCATGTATCAGGCAAGCCGCATACTTGATATTTCATCCGGTGAAGACACGCCCTGGCAACTGCGCATGAACCATATTCTTCAGCGTGGCACCGATTACGACCGGGTTAGCTATCAGGTGATTTGACCTATCCCGGTATTGCCAGACGATGAGTGCGCTAAACTAACGCCCTCATTCCGGAGAACACTATGGCAGGTATTGATCAAGACACACCGATACCCAGCGAAATCAAGCTGCACCAAAAATCGCGCAGGCTCGAGTTGATCTATGGCGAAGGCGAAAGCTATTCGCTGGACTTCGAATATCTGCGGGTCTACACACCCTCGGCCGAAGCTCGCGGGCACGGTCCGGGTCAGGAAACCCTGCAAACGGGAAAACGTGAGGTCAACATCGAGCGGATAGAACCCGTCGGCACCTATGCCCTGCGTCTGGTCTTCTCCGATGGTCACGACAGCGGACTTTATTCGTGGGACATGCTCTACAACCTGGGCAAGCATCACGATGAGCTTTGGCAGGACTATCTCGCGCAAATCGAAAAGCAGGGACTGTCCCGCGATATCGACACTTCAACACGTCCGGCAGCGGGAAGCTGCGGCCATCATCACTGAAATCATGAACAACGATAAAACCCATTTTGGTTACGAAACCGTTGCCGAGCAGGAGAAGGCTCGTCGCGTCGCCGACGTGTTCGACTCGGTCGCCAGTCGTTACGATCTCATGAACGACCTGATGTCCGGCGGCATGCACCGTCTGTGGAAGGCCTTCACCATCCAGCGTAGCGGTGTTCGCGAGGGCTCGCGGGTCCTCGACGTCGCTGGCGGCACGGGTGACCTGTCGCTGGCCTTTGCTAAGCGGGTCGGCAAAAGCGGCCAAGTCTGGCTGACGGATATCAATAACGCGATGCTGGCCCGTGGCCGCGACCGCCTGCTCGACAAAGGCTACATGCTGCCCGTGGCGCAATGTGACGCGGAAAAGCTGCCCTTCCCGGACGACTGGTTCGATTGCGTTACCGTCGCCTTCGGCCTGCGCAACATGACGCACAAGGATGCCGCGCTGGCCGAAATGCGACGCGTCCTGCGTCCGGGTGGCCGCCTGCTGGTACTGGAGTTCTCGCAGGTCTGGAAGCCGCTGGCGCCGCTCTATGATTTCTATTCATTCAAAGTGATTCCGCGCGTCGGCCAGTTGGTAACAAACGACTCCGACAGCTATCGCTATCTCTCCGAGTCGATTCGCGTCCATCCCGGTCAGGAGGAGCTGAAAACGATGATGGAGCAGGTCGGCCTTGAAAAAGTTGAGTATTTCAATCTGGCCCTCGGAGTCGTCGCCCTGCATCGCGGATTCAAGTTCTAGGCCGGCATGCAATGGAAGTGCTTAGTCCACTAGTCATTCGTGTTCTGAATCATTTGATTCAAGGTGAAAGTTGGGCGCAGACACGGTTAATTGCGCACTCCGGCGCTCAGCTACTGATTGATTCCGGAATTTTTGTCCTCCGGTTGGGCATCGACGAGCGAGGGCTGTTTCATGTTGGCGACAAAGCACTCCAAGCCGATGTCAGCATCACCTTGCCATCGGATTTGCCGGCTCGTTTTCTATTCAACCGCGATACGCTGTTCTCCTCGGTGAAACTTGGCGGCTCCGCCGATATCGCCGAAAGCCTCGCGTTCGTGTTGCGCAATCTGCGATGGGATAGCGAGGCCGATCTGGCGCAATTGGTCGGCGACATTCCGGCCAGGCGCCTTGCCCGGTTCGGCCAGATACTGGCAGCGGCAATTCAGGACGCGGTCGGACGGGTTACCAAGAATTTCTCTGAATACGCTGTTGAAGAGGCTGGAATGCTGGCGTTAAACCGTGACGTAACCGCATTCGGTAGTGCAGTGAGTTGTTTGCAGGACGATGTGGCCAGACTGGAAAAGCGTATTTCCAAGCTGTAATGAATTTACCGCCGGTTATAAATAAAAAAGGCAGCCTAGGCTGCCTTTTTTTGCTCCGGAATTCCGGATTTAGTGCGTGTGCTTGCGCAGACGCTGGATCGCTTGCAACTGGGCAACCGCTTGCGCCAGTTCTGCTTCAGCAGCGGCGTAATCCATTTCCGCGTTCCGATTGGCAAGTGCTTCCTCGGCGTGCTTCTTGGCTTCCAGTGCCTTGGCTTCGTCCAGATCGTGGGCACGAATCGCAGTATCAGCCAACACGGTAATCATGTCGGGCTGAACTTCCAGCATGCCACCGGAAACATACACCAACTCGAAATCGCTCTGGTTCGGCACCTTCAAACGAATGGTGCCGGGCTTGATGCGAGTCAGAAGCGGTGTGTGACGCGGAAGAATACCGAGTTCCCCGGCTTCGCCGGGGAACACTGCGATTTCCACCAGGCCGGAGAAG
>PHCH01000068.1 GCA_002840785.1 Betaproteobacteria bacterium HGW-Betaproteobacteria-4
CGGTGCCTTGACCAACTTGGCGACTCCCCAGCGGGTTGCTCGAACGGGTTCGCGTCCGAGCGAGGCGCGAATAATACAGTAGCTCTTTCTGGAAATCCAGCCCCTTAGCGAATTTTTGCCAGAGGATGTTCGCTCAGGCCGTCGGCGACCCAGCCCTGCATGCCGGCCGGAAGGCAGGCGAGAAGGGCTTCGGCCTCGCTGCGCCGGGGGAAGCCGGCGAAGACGCAGGCCCCGGAGCCGGTCATCATGGCTTGCGGGGCGCGCGCTTTGAGCCAGGCGAGATGTTCGGCGACGGCCGGGAAGCTGGCGCAGGCTACTGGTTCGAGATCGTTGCCGCCCTGCCCGTGTCGCCAATCGGCTGGCGACATTGGTGCCGTGTCGCGCTTCAGTTCGGGGGCGCCGAAAATGGCTGCGGTCGGCACGTGGACCGTAGGATGCAGGACGAGATAGCTTTCTGCCGGCAGTTCGACATCGGTAAAGGCTTCGCCCACCCCTTCGGCGAAGGTGTTGCGGCCATGGATGAAGACCGGGACGTCGGCGCCGAGGCCAAGGCCGAGCTTTTCCAGTTGGGCGCGGCTCAGTCCGGTCTGCCACAAATGGTTGAGCGCGAGCAGGACGGTTGCCGCATCGGAAGAGCCGCCACCCAGCCCGCCGCCCATCGGCAACTGCTTGTCGAGATGGATGGTGGCGCCATGGCTGCAGCCGCTTGCTTCCTGGAGCAGGCGGGCGGCGCGGACGGTCAGGTCGCTGTCGGGCGGGACGCCGGGGATCGGCGTGGCGAGAACGATTTTTCCGTCCTGGCGTGGCGCGAAACGCAGCGTGTCGGCGCGGTCGATGAAGCGGAAGACGGTTTGCAGCAGGTGATAGCCGTCGGCTCGCCGGCCGACAACGTGCAGAAACAGGTTGAGTTTGGCCGGCGCCGGCCAGAGGCTGTCCCAGTTCCAGTTGCTCACGGCTTGTCCTTCCACTCTTCGATGCGCAGGCGCAGTTCGATTTCGCCATCGCGCGACAGGGTCAGGCGGGCTGGCAAGGCGTCCGGGCTATCGCTCTCGAAGCTGTAATCGACTTGCCAGCCGTCTTCGGTCAGCCTGGCCGGGCGGCCCTGGGTGTCCGACTCGATCCGCGCCTTGCCGCCCGAGCGGCCGAGCAGCCAGGCGGGGAGTTGGCTGACTGGCAGGCGCTGGCCGGTGACTTCTTCGATCAGGGCGGCGGGGTCGCTGGACTCGCGGGTCTTGCCGTCGGCGGTGCGCAGGCTGGAGATTTCCGGCGTCGTTTCGATTTCGGCCAGGCCGTAGCCGAGCGGGCTGGAGAGCAGGACGCGATCGCTGCGGTTCTGGTGCGTCCAGGTCAGGCGGCCGCCGGAATTCTGTACGGCCTGGCCGGGCAGCGTGACGCGCAGAGCGAAGCGTCCTTCCAGCGAGAAGTCGCGGATCTGCCCGCGGCTGACGAGCGGCGCCGGTGGCGTAGTGGCACAGGCGCTCAGCAGGCTGGCAGCGAGCAGAAGGGCGAAGCGCAACTTCAAGGGAGAAATTTCTTGACGGCGCCGCTCAGGACATCGTTGTCGGGATGGGCCTTGCTGGCTTCCTGCAGGATGCGGCGGGCGTCATCCTTGCGATCAAGGGTCCACAGGACTTCACCGAGATGGGCGGCGATTTCGGGATCGGCCTTGATGCGATAGGCATTCTCGAGCGCCTTCAGGGATTCTGTCAGCTTGCCCTGGCGATAGAGTACCCAGCCCATGCTGTCCATGATGAAGGGGTCTTCCGGCGTCAGGCTGAGCGCCCGGCTGATCATTTCCTGGGCTTCGGGCAGCCGGATGTTGCGTTCGGTCCATGAGTAGCCGAGGGCGTTGAGGGCATGGGCGTGGTCCGGCTTGAGGCTGAGCAGATGCTTGAGGTGGATCTCGAGGATTTCCGGCTTGCCGATGCGCTCAGCCGTCAGCGCGGCTTCGTAAAGGATTTCCGGATTGTCCGGCTGCGCGGTCAGGGCGCTGTCGAGGACGATATAGGCGTCGTTGTGGCGGCCGGCTTCGCGCAGGATCTGCGATTCGGTGAGGATCAGCTGGGTCCGTTCGGCCACCGTGCCGCCGCGGGTGTTGCGCAACAGTTCGCGGGCCTCGTCGGTCTTGCCTTGCTGGAGGAGTATTTGGGCCAGTCGGGCGCGGGCGGCGATGTATTGATGGCCGGCGGTGACCTGGCGGAAATGTGTGGTCGCGCCTTCGGTGTTTTTCTGTTCCTGGTCGAGCTGGCCGAGGAAGAAGTGGATGGTGCTCTTGTCGGCAAAGTCGGTGGTCAGCAGGTGCTCGAGCTGGGCGCGACCGGTGTTTGTGTCGCCTTGTTGCAGGGCGAGCATGGCAACCGGGTAGATGACATCCGGATTGTCGGGGTTGTCCGCGATCAGACGGTCGAAATGACGCCGTGCTTCGTCGTAGCGTTTTTCGCTGATGAGGAGCCGGGCCAGGGCCAGACGGGCATCGCGAGCGGCGGGATGGGCGTCGACAAAAGTGCTCAGGCTGTCGATGGCGGTCTGCGGCGATACCCTGGCCTGAATCTGGGCGCGGGCGAGGGCTGCGTTTTCCCAGTCGGGGCGAAGCTGCAGGGATTTCTCGGCTTCGTTCAGGGCGCGCAGGTTGTCGTTGGCGTTGGCGGCGGCCTGGGCCATGGCGAAATGGGCTTCGGGCAGGCTGTCGTAGGGGGCGGCGAGACGGTCGACCAGCGTCTGGACGGCTTTTTTGTCGGTATGCCGGGCCAGCATGCGGTTGAGGTGGAGCAGGTTGTTGCCGAGATTGGGTTTGTCCCGGGCGAGCAGGGTGGCCAGCTGCGGGCCAAGCTCGTCGAGGCGATTGGTCAGGATCAGCAGTGAGGATTGGGTTTGCCTAGCCTTGTTCGATTCGGGTTCGACTTCGATCCACAGCTTGGAGAGTTCGAGGGCGCGCTCGAACTGGCGGGCAAAGCCGGCGACTTCGGTGGCCCGGGCGACGACTTTCGGGTCGCGTGTCCGCTGGGCGAGGTCGGTCCAGGCGTCGGAGCCGAGTTTCGCGTCGCCGCGCTGCAGGGCAAATTCGCCAACCAGTGCCTGGAAAACCGTGCGCGCCAGCATGTCTTCCGACGTGACCTGGGTGTTCGGGCGCGGGCTGGCTGGTTTGGCAGTGGCTTCGCCGGCGGCCAGACTGTATCCGCCGTGGGTCAGGCCCAGGGCGAGGGTGAGGGCGGCAGCGATTCGCTTGAGTTGCATGGACGGCTTTCGATCGAGGTTTGCGCGATGATCGCGCGAGAATTGCTTATTGGAACGCATAGAATCCGATAAGTTTGTGATGTTATTTGGGTTTGCCCGGAGGAACAAGCAATGCCGGAATTGCCGGAGGTTGAGGTTTGTCGTCGCGGCTTGCAGCCGGAACTGGAAGGGGCGCTGATTGAGGGCGTGGTCATTCGGGCGCCGAAGCTGCGCCACGAGATTCCGCGCGCCTTGAGCGAGCTGTTGCCGGGCTGCCGCATTCTGGCTGTGCGCCGGCGCGGCAAGTACTTGTTGGTCGACTGTCGGCGGGTGGGCGTTGAAGGGAGCTTGATCATTCATCTCGGCATGTCGGGCCATCTGCGCTTCGTGCCGCGCGGCGAGCCGCCGGCCAAGCACGATCATTTCGATCTGGTGCTGGCCGGGCAGTGCCTGCGCCTGGCCGATCCGCGTCGTTTCGGTGTCGTCCTCTGGCAGCCGGGGCCGCCCGAGGCGGCGGTGTTGCATCCCTTGCTGGCAACACAGGGGATCGAGCCTTTATCCGACGATTTCACGGTCAACTGGATTTTTTCGTCAATTTCGAAACGCAGCGGGCCGATCAAGCCGACCTTGATGGATAGTCATCTGGTTGTCGGCATCGGCAATATTTACGCCTCGGAGAGCCTTTTTCGCGCCGGCATCTCGCCGCTGCGGGCCGCCAACCGGATCAGCCGGGCGCGCTATGCCTTGCTCGTCGCGGCCATTCGCGAAACCTTGTCGGACGCCATCGCGGCTGGCGGCAGCAGCATTCGCGACTACGTGCACAGCGACGGCAGTGCTGGCTGGTTCCAGATCCAGGCGGGCGTCTACGACCGCGCCGGGCAGCCCTGCGTGCGCTGTGGCGGCGTGGTCAGACAAAGTCGCCAGGCCGGGCGCAGTACCTATTACTGTGCTGGCTGTCAGCATTAAAATGGCTCTGCAAGTCTATGTATCTATGCTAAATTGAAATTTCCGACTGCTCAGGAAGGTTGCTTTATGTCGCTCGCCAACCAATTTGCTGCCTATACCGCCTGGCGTTCCCGCCTGGCCACTTACATTGCCGAGCTTCAGGGCTGGCTGAGCAACAACGAACTGTCCGATGCCCAGACCGATCTGCGCTTGACGCAGTTGCTCGAACGTCTGCGCGAAGATCGGCTCAACGTGGCTTTTGTCGCCGAGTTCTCGCGCGGCAAGTCGGAACTGATCAACGCCATTTTCTTTGCCGATTTCGGCAATCGCATGCTGCCTTCATCGGCCGGCCGGACGACCATGTGCCCGACCGAGTTGCTGTTCGACGGCAACAAGCTGCCGTGCATCGAACTGTTGCCGATCCAGACGCGGATCTCGAATTCAAGTGTCAGCGAATACAAGCGCTTTGCCGACGAATGGACGAGGATTTCGCTGGATATCGAGTCGCCGGATGCGATGCAGGATGCCTTGCGCCACGTCAGCGAAACGACCCGGGTCACGCCCGAGGAGGCCGGTCGTCTGGGCTTCGTGGTCGGCGAAGGACAGATCGATCTTTATGTGATCGGCGCCGACGGGCTGGTCGAAGTGCCGCGCTGGCGTCACGCCATGATCAATTTCCCCCATCCCCTGCTCAAGCAGGGCCTGGTCATCCTCGATACGCCGGGCCTCAATGCCATCGGCGCCGAGCCGGAACTGACGCTTTCGCTGCTCCCCAACGCCCATGCCGTGCTGTTCATACTGGCGGCCGATACCGGCGTTACCCAATCCGATCTGGCCATCTGGCGCGAGCACATTTGCGGCGGCGGCATGGCCCAGCGTGGGCGGATGGTCGTTCTCAACAAGATCGACGGGCAGTGGGACGAACTGAAGTCGGCCGAGGAAATCGATGCCGAAATCCAGCGCCAGGTCGATTCCAGCGCGGCCATTCTCGAGTTGCCGGACAGCCAGATTTTCCCGGTGTCGGCGCAAAAAGGGCTGGTCGCCAAGATCAACGGCGACGATGCCCTGCTTGAACGAAGCCGCCTGCCGCTGCTCGAAGCGGCGCTGTCCAACGAGCTGATCCCGGCCAAGCGCGACATCGTCTGCGAGAGTACCGAAAGCGAGTTCGGCGACGTCAGCCAGCGCGTGCGCAGCCTGCTCGATACGCGCCTGCTCGGCTTGCGCGAGCAACTGACCGAGCTGACCGAGTTGCGCGGCAAGAACAAGGGCGTCGTCGAGTACATGATGGGCAAGGTGCGGGCCGAGAAAGAAGAGTTCGAGTCCGGCTTGCAACGCTATTACGCCGTGCGCAGCGTGTTTTCGACGCTGACCAACAATCTGTTCAGCCATCTTGGCCTCGACGTCCTGCGTCAGCTTACGCACGAAACGCGCGAAACCATGCTTGAAGCGGCATTTTCCAAGACGCTTTCGGATTCGATGGCCCGTTTCTTCGCCGGTTCGCGCGATGCGCTGGCCAAGTCGAATGGCGAAATCAACGAAATCCTAGCCATGATGGAGTCGGTGTACAAGAAGTTCGCCATCGAGCATGGTCTCAAGCTTGGTTCGCCGACACCTTTCTCCCTGCTCCGTTACGAGAAGGAGCTCGACCGCCTGCAGGCTTGGTGCGACGATCATCTCAATACGATGGTCAGCCTGCTTACCCACGACAAGAGAAACATCACGCAGAAGTTCTTCGAAGAAGTTGCCACCCAGGTCCGGCGCGCCTTCGAGCACGCCAACCGCGATGCCGAAATCTGGCTGCGCGCCATCATGGCGCCGATGGAAACCCAGGTTCGCGAGCACCAGATCCAGCTCAAACGCCGCCTGGAAAGCATCAAGCGCATCCATCAGGCGACCGATACGCTGGAAGACCGCATCATCGAACTCGATGGCGTCGAGAAGAATCTGCTGCAGCAGATCGACGCGCTGGAGGAAATTGTCGGTCGCGTTCAGGACATGCTGGTGCCGCTCGATACGGCTCGGCAATTGCAGGCGGCGTAAGTGTCGGCCGAGGCGAGAGTCCTACGGTCAACCGGGAAAATGACCCGAAAATGAAAAAACCCGCGGATCTCGCGGGTTTTTTGTCGGGCGGCTGAAAAACTCAGGCGCGCTTGTTGCCGGTCAGCTTTTCGTACTTGACCCACAGCATTTCTTCAGTTTCCACATGGTTTTCATCCTTGGGGATGCAATCCACCGGGCAGACCTGCACGCACTGCGGTTCATCGTAATGGCCGACGCACTCGGTGCACTTGTTCGGGTCGATGACATAGATTTCTTCGCCCTGGGAGATTGCCTCGTTCGGGCACTCCGGTTCGCACACGTCGCAATTGATGCACTCGTCGGTAATAATCAGAGACATAGCTGTTGTTCCTCTCTCGGTTAAGCAGTGGTTTTCGCCCGCAGGCGTTTTTCGACACAAGGTTGCACAAATTTGCTGACATCGCCACCCAGGCGCGCAATTTCACGCACCATGGTAGCGGAGATAAACATGTACTGCTCGCCCGGCGTCAGAAACACGGTTTCGACCTCCGGATAGACGCTGCGGTTCATTCCGGCCATCTGGAATTCGTATTCGAAGTCGGAGACGGCGCGCAGGCCGCGCACGACGACCTTGGCTTCCTTTTCGTGCACGAAATTCATGAGCAGCGAATTGAAGCCGACTATTTCGACATTTTCGAGGTCGCCGAGGATTTCCGTGGCCATGTCGACGCGGTCGGCGAGCGGGAAGCGCGGCTGCTTCGAGGGACTTTCGGCGATGGCCAGGATCAGCTTGTCGAACAGCGTTGCGGCACGCCGGACGAGATCTTCGTGGCCCCGGGTGATCGGGTCGAAAGTGCCCGGGTAGATCGCAATACGATGGTTGAGTTTGGTCAAACTGCTTTCCCGCCCGTGTCTCGTCGCAACAAGTGATAGTGGACTTCGCCCGCCCGGCCATGGCGCACCGTGTGCCAATCGCCGAGCGATTCGATTTCGTGTTCTGCTTCGACGTAGAGCGCAGCGTCTTCGTTCAGCGCGCCGGGAAGGAGTGGCTCCAGGCGGGCAATCCAGCCTTTCTTGAAGGGCGGATCGAGGAAGATGAGGTCGAATTTTGCTTTCGTCGAGGCCAAATATTGTAGCGCATTCGCACGAATGATCGTTATCGCGGCCGGTTTTTGCAGCATTTCGTGGTTTTCGTGCAACGCCGCCAGCACTTTCGGCGCCTGTTCGACCATCACGACAGCGGCTGCGCCGCGCGATGCGGCTTCGAAGCCGAGGGCGCCGCTACCGGCAAACAGGTCGAGACAGCGCAGGCCGTCGAGTTCCTGGCCGAGCCAGTTGAACAGCGTTTCGCGGACGCGATCCGGCGTCGGCCGCAAGCCTTCGCTATCGGGGAACTTGAGGACACGGCGGCGATAGTCGCCGCCGATGATGCGGACGGAATTCAATCGGCCGCCACCGTCACCGTGATCAGGTTTTCCGGCCGCACGCGGCGGGCAAAAGCCTGGCGGATGTCGTCCGTCGTTACGGCTTCCACCTTGGCCTGATACTGGTCGAGATAATCGAGTGGCAGGTCGTAGAAGCCGATGTTGGCAACGTTCTCAAGCATTTTCTTGTTGCTGTCCAGGCGCAGCGGGAAGCTGCCGGTGAGGTTGGCCTTGGCGGCCGCCAGTTCTTCCTCGCTCGGGCCGTCCTTGAGGAAATTGGTGAGCACTTCGCGCGTTACCTTGAGCGCGTCCCTGGCCTGCGAACGCTTGGTCTGCAGGCCGATCTGGAAGGGGCCGGTCTGCTTGAGCGGGGCGAAATAACTGTAGACGCTGTAGGCGTAGCCGCGTTTGTCGCGGACTTCCTTCATGAGACGTGAGACGAAGCCGCCGCCGCCCAGCGTGTAGTTGCCGACAAGCAACGGGAAGAAATCCGGGTTGCCGCGTTCGATGGCCGGCAGGCCGATGTAGACGTGGGCCTGGCTGGCCGGGTGGGGGAGATTGACATGGCTCCAGTCTGGCGGCGCGGGAAAGGTCGCCGACCAGCGTGATGCTGGCGTTGGCCGCGTTGTAATAGCGGGCGTGGAAGGCGACGAGGTCGTTGCGGTTCAGCGCGGCAACGCTTTCCGGCGTGGCCTGGCGGCCGTAGGGGTGGCTCGGATACATGGCGGCCCAAAAAGCCTTGCCGGCGATGCTGTCGGGTCGGGTCATCGCTTCCTTGAGGCCGGCGATGGTGCGGGCTTTTTCGCGCTCGAAAATGGCCGCATCGAAGCGCGGGGCGTGCAGCACGTTGTTCAGCACGGCGAGCGCCGGCTCGCGCTTGTCCGGGGCCGACAGGGTGCGCAGCGAAACGCCGGCGCGGTCAGTATCGGCGCCGCCGCCGAGGCTGGCGCCGAGGTCGGCCAGTTGCTCGGCGATCGCCGTTTCGTCGAGTTTGCCGGCGCCGAGGTCGAGGATGCTGCGGGTCAGCCCGGCGAGGCCGGACTTGCCTTCCGGGTCGAACATCGAGCCGGCGGCGAAATCGACCCGCAGGTCGAGCATCGGCAAGACACGGCTTTCGACGAACTGGACGCGGGCGCCGGACGGGGTCGTCCAGTGCTCGATCTTGATGCCGGCCAGCGCGGCTTGCGAGACGAGCAGGGCGATTGCTACGGTCAACAGTCTTTTCATGCCAAAAACTCCAATAATTTCGGGTGCCAGGCGAGCAGCAAGGCGAGGCCGGCGATGGTCGCCGTCGCAGCAAGGCTCCAGGCCAGGATGCGAACGAGGCGGCGGTTGGCATCGATCTGGGCAACCAGCTGGGCGTTCTGTTCGCTCAGCGCCTGAATCAGTTCGCCTGAGGCCAGTATCTGGGTGCGCAATTTGCGCTGAACGGTTTCCAGGGAGGTCAGCCGCGTCGCGACATCGGCGTCGGGTGGCGTCGTTTCGGCGAGGTCCGCAGCGGCTCCGTCGCCATTTTTGCGGCCCATGCCCTGCCACAGTTTCTTGGCGCCATCGGCGATGATCGGCGCCTTGCCGAGCACGTCGCTCCACGGCACATTGCTCAGGATGGTCATCCACGGTAAAGCCATGATGTCCCCGGGCTCAGTGGCGGGTGGCGACGGCCGGACGGCGCGGCTTGCCGTCGAGCGGTTGCGGATCGAGCCGGCCGATGGTCAGGGCATCGTCGTTGAAATACTTGTTGGCCACCGCCTGAATATCGGCGGCGCTCACTGCCTGCAGCTTTTCCAGCATGCGGTCGAGTTGCCGGTAGGGCAGGCCGACGGCTTCGATCTGGCCGATTTCCATGGCCTGGCCGAACATCGAGTCGAGCTTGTAGACCTGGCCGGCTATCAGTTGCGCCTTGGCCCGCTTGAGTTCCTGTTCGCTGACGCCGTCTTTCTGGACGCGGGCGATTTCGGCACGCAGGGCGGCTTCGAGGTCGCCGACCGTCTTGCCTTCGGATGGCGTGCCGTGCAGGTAAAGCATGCCCGGGCCGCGCGCCGTGGCGTCGTAATCGATGCCGGCCGACAGGGCGACCTTGTCCTCGCGGACCAGTTTCTTGTTGAAGCGGGCGGCGTCGTGGCCGTCGAGAATCGAGGCGAGCATTTCCAGCGCGTAGGGATCGCTGTCTTTTTCGATGTCGCGCAGGACGGGCGCCTTGTAGCCCATGATCAGGACCGGCAATTCAGCCGGCGCCTTGACGGTGACTTGGCGCGTGCCTTCCTGGGCCGGCTCGATCTGCTGTTTGCGCGGCGGCAGGGCGCGCCCTTCGAGCGGGCCGTAATGCTTCTCGGCGAGGGCGAAGACTGCCTTGTGGTCGACGTCGCCGGTGATCACGACGTAAGCGTTGTTCGGCACGTACCAGGTGTCGTACCAGGCCTTGGCATCGGCCGCGGTCATCGTCTCAAGGTCGTTCATCCAGCCGATGATCGGCCGGCGATACGGGTGGGCCTGGAAGGCGACGGCGTTCATCTGTTCGAACAGCTTGGACTGCGGCTCGTCGTCGGTGCGCATGCGGCGCTCTTCCATGACGACCTTGATTTCCTGTGCGAATTCCTTGGCATCGACGTTCAGATGGCGCATGCGGTCGGCCTCAAGGGCCATCACGTCGTCGAGTTTTTCCTTGGGCACCTGCTGGAAATAGGCCGTGTAGTCGCGGCTCGTGAAGGCGTTGTCACGACCGCCGGCGGCGGCGACGCGCTTGTTGAATTCGCCGGGGCCGACCTTCGGCGTGCCCTTGAACATCATGTGTTCAAGCACGTGGGCGACGCCGGAGGCGCCATCGACCTCATCGGTGCTGCCGATGCGGTACCAGACCATCTGCACAGCGGTTGGCGCCCGGTGGTCTTCCTTGACGATGATGCGCAGGCCGTTTTTCAGCGTCGTTTCGTAGGGATTGGCGAAAGCTGCGGTCGACAGCCCGGCAGCGAGCAAAACGGAGAGCAGGTATTTGAGGCGCATGGGGAGTGGGCAGGGGCTTTCTGTTAGAATTCGGGGCTGATTTTGCATCGAACCGGACGGCATCTTAACGGCTTGCCGCCCGCCTGTCAGCAAGGCTTGAGACCCCCATTCCCATGTTCAGTTTCCTGAAAAAATCCGGCCCCGAGAAGAAGGCCGAAACGCCGGCCGAAGCCGCCGCCCCCTCCTGGCGCGAGCGCCTGTTCAAGGGCCTGGCCAAGACCCGCGCCCAGTGGGGCGGCAAGCTCAAAACCATTTTCTCGCGCGGCAAGGTCGACGACGAACTGCTTGAAGAGCTGGAAACCCTGTTGCTGACCAGCGACTGCGGCATCGAGGCGACGACCCACCTGCTCGACGAGTTGAAGAAGGCGGCCAAGCGCGACAAGCTGGAGACGCCGGACGCCATCCAGCAGGCGCTGCACGACGCCTTGCTGGAAACCCTGCAGCCGCTCGAAAAACCGCTCGACGTGTCGACCCACAAGCCCTTCGTGATCATGATTGCCGGGGTCAACGGGGCCGGCAAGACGACCTCCATCGGCAAGCTGGCCAAGTATTTCCAGATGCAGGGCAAGAGCGTGCTGCTCGCTGCCGGCGACACTTTCCGCGCCGCCGCCCGCGAACAGCTCGAAACCTGGGGCGAGCGCAACAACGTGACGGTCATCGCCCAGGATAACGGCGATCCGGCCGCTGTGGTCTTCGACGCCATTTCGGCCGCCAAGGCGCGTGGCATCGACATCGTTCTGGCCGATACGGCCGGTCGCCTGCCAACCCAGTTGCACCTCATGGAAGAAATCGCCAAGGTTCGCCGCGTAATCCAGAAGGTCGAGCCGGAAGGCCCCCACGAAACCCTGCTCGTGCTCGATGCCAACATCGGCCAGAACGCGCTGCAGCAGGTCAAGGCCTTCGACAAGGCGATCAACGTCACCGGTCTGGTCCTGACCAAGCTCGACGGCACGGCCAAGGGCGGCGTCGTTACGGCGATTGCCCGGCAATGTCCGAAGCCCATCCGCTTCATCGGCGTCGGCGAACAGATCGACGACCTGCGCCCGTTCCTGGCCCGCGATTTTGTGGATGCCATGTTCGAGCAATGATCGAAGCGAGCAATTTGACAAAACGCTATCCGGGCGGCTTCGAGGCCGTCAAGGATGCGAGTTTTTCGATTGGGGCCGGGCAGATGGTGCTGATTACCGGCCATTCCGGCGCCGGCAAGACGACGTTGGTCAAGCTCATCTCGACCATCGAGCGGCCGACTTCCGGCAGCCTCGTGGTCAATGGCCAGAACCTGTCGGCCCTCGGGCGCAGTGCCATTCCGCATGTGCGCCGGCATTTCGGCCTGGTTTTCCAGGATCAGAAGCTGCTGTTCGACCGCAATGCGCTGGAAAACGTGATGTTGCCGCTGCATATTGCCGGCCTGCCGCGCCGCGAGGCGATTCGCCGGGCCCAGGCAGCGCTCGACAAGGTCGGCCTGCTGGCCCGTGAAAAGGCCAATCCGATTGCCCTCTCCGGTGGCGAACAGCAACGGCTGGCCATCGCCCGTGCCGTGGTCAATCGGCCGACCATCCTGATCGCCGACGAACCGACCGGCAATCTCGATAGCGAATCGGGCATGGCCATCCTCGACATCTTTGCCGACTTCCATCGCGTCGGCGTCACCGTCGTCGTCGCCACGCACGACCAGAGCTGGATCGAGCGCTATCACCCGAATGTGCTGCGTCTGGCGCACGGGAGGGTGGTCGAATGAGCGCCTGGTTGATTCAGCACCGCGCCGCCCTCGCCGCGGCTTTCCGCCGCCTGTGGGCGACCCCGCTCAATACCCTGCTGTCGCTGCTCGTCATCGGCATCGCGCTGACCCTGCCGGCCTTCGGCTATGTTGCCCTCGACAATCTGCGCGAGCTTGGCCGCAATGCGTCCGGCGTGCAGCAGATCAGCCTGTTCATGAGCCTTGAGGCGAGCAAGAAGGATGTCGGCGAAATCGAAAGCCGGCTGCGTCAGGCGGTCGGCAGCCAATGGCGGTTCGTGCCCAAGGAGGACGCGCTGAAGCGCATGAAGTCGAGCCAAGGCATGGCGGAAATCGTCGCCAGCCTGCCGCGCAATCCGCTGCCCGACGCCTTCATCGTCGAGCCGGCGAACACCGAGCCGGCCGCGCTGGAAGCCCTGCGCCAGGAAATCGCCGGCTGGCCCAAGGTTGCCCACGTCCAGCTCGATTCGGCCTGGATCAAGCGGTTCGACGCCTTCCTGCGGCTCGGCAAGCTGGCGCTGTGGATGCTGGCCGGGCTGTTCGGGGCCGGGCTGGTCGCCGTCACCTTCAATACCATCCGCCTGCAGGTCATGGCCCAGTCGGCCGAGATCGAGGTGGCGCGCATGATCGGTGCGACAGACGGTTTCATCCGCCGGCCCTTCTATTATTTCGGTGCCTTGCAGGGGGCGCTCGGCGGTTTGCTGGCGGCGCTCCTGGTGCTTGCCGCGCTGCGTTTGCTGGCCGGGCCGGTCGGCGAACTGGCCGCACTCTATGGCGGCAATTTCAGCCTGCGCCCGCCGGGCGTCGCTGAAATGCCCGGGCTGACGGCGCTCGGCGCCTTCCTCGGTTGGCTCGGCGCGCAGTTGTCGGTCAGCCTGTCGCTGCGGAAGTTTGACTAGCCGGCGCGAATTTCTTTGCACGGTGGGGGCGGCCGCCCTTGCCGGTTGCGCCCCGGCCGGAAAAATTCCTTTGCCACCCGGCGAACTGCTCGGCATGAATCACGCGCTCGGCCACCGCTTGCGCGACGGTGCTTTTCCCGAACCTTCCGAAACGCGAAAAACCGGCGTGCTGATTGTCGGTGGCGGCATTTCCGGGCTTTCGGCGGCGTGGACTCTGGCCAATGCTGCGGTCGACGACTTTCTCGTGCTCGAAATGGAAAGCGAGGCTGGCGGCAATTCGCGGGCCGGGCAGTCGCCGCTCGTCGCCTACCCGTGGGGGGCGCATTACTTGCCCTTGCCGGGGCCGGAGGCCGTGCATGTACGCCAACTGCTGGCCGAACTCGGCGTCCTGCGGGGCGACCCGGCGGCGCTCAAGCCGAGCTACGACGAGCGCTACCTGTGCGCGACGCCGCAGGAGCGGGTTTTCCGCAATGGCTTGTGGGACGAAGGTTTGCTGCCGCAACGCGGCATCGATGCCGGCGAGTTGGCGCAGCAAACGCGTTTTCACGAACGGATGGACGAACTCAAGCGCACGAAGGGCCGCGACGGGCGCCGGCTGTTTGCCATCCCGATGGCGCTGTCGAGTCGCGATCCCGAATGGCTGGCGCTGGACCGGATTTCCTTCGCCCAGTGGCTGGCCGACAACGGCTTCACGGCTCCGACCGTGCGCTGGCTGGCCAACTACGCCTGTCGCGACGATTACGGCATGGCCAGCGACCAAGTTTCGGCCTGGGCCGGCCTGCACTATTTCGCCTGCCGTGACGGCGAAGCGGCCAATGCGGCGGGCGATACCGTGCTCACCGCGCCCGAGGGCAATGCCTGGCTGGCCCGCGGGCTGGCCCAAAAAGCCGGTGATCGCGTGCTGACCGGGGCGCTGGTCTGGCGTATAGCGGAGGGCAAGTCGAGTGTTACGGTCGACGTGCTTTTCGGGGCAAAAACTGTCCGCTTCGAAGCCCGGCAACTGATCTGGGCGGCCCCGGTTTTCGTGCTGCCGCGCGTCTGGCCGGCGATGCCGGGCGAACTCAAAGCGGCGGCGCTGGCCGGCGATTACGCGCCATGGCTGACCGCCAACCTGCATCTCTCCGATTTGCCCGAAGAGCGGCACGGCGCGCCGGCGGCCTGGGACAACGTGCTCTACGATAGCCCCGGCCTCGGCTACGTCAGCGCGACGCATCAGCTGATCCGCCGCTGGCTGGGCGGCACGGTGCTTACTTATTACCGCGCCCTGCACGACGTGACGCCAGCCGAGGGGCGCCGCTTGCTCATGGCAACGCCACGCGCCGCCTGGGCCGAAGGCATCCTGGCCGAACTCGAGCGCGTCCATCCGAACATCCGCAAGCTGACGACGCGCCTCGACGTCTTCCGCAACGGCCACGCCATGCGCCGCCCGGTGCCGGGCAGCCTCTTCTACGGTCAACGGGAAAAAATGGCCAATTTTGAAAGCCCGCGCATGACGCTGGCGCACGCCGATCTGTCGGGGTTTTCCTTGTTCGAGGAGGCGCAGTATCGCGGCGTGCTGGCGGCTGAACGCGTGCTTGGACGTCAGGTTGCCAGATAATGCAGGAGTAGCATCTTGAGGTCATCCGGCTCGACCGGCTTGACGATGAAATCGTTCATTCCGGCCTCCATGCAGCGTTGGCGATCCTCGGCGAAGGCATTGGCGGTCATCGCGATGATCGGCAGCAGGGTGTATTGCGGTTGGGCACGAATATGGCGGGTGGCTTCGAGGCCATCCATTTCCGGCATCTGCATGTCCATGAGGATCAGGTCGTAGCGGTTGGCCTTGAGCAGCTCAAGCGCCGCGCGGCCGTTTTCCGCCGTGTCGGCCGTGGTGCCGAAGTCCTTCAATAATTCCAGGGCGATCTCGCGGTTGATCGGCTCGTCCTCGACGATCAGTATATGGCGGCCGGCCAGCGTTTCCTGGATGTCTGGCAGGGCCATGTCGGCAAAGGTCGAGGTGATGCCATTCGCCTGCTCGTCGCCGGTTTTCAGGCGGGCCGTGAACCAGAAACAGCTGCCGCTGCCCGGCCGGCTGCTGACCCCGACCTCGCCACCCATAAGCAGGGCCAGGCGACGGGTGATGGCGAGGCCCAGGCCGGTGCCGCCGAACTTGCGGCTGGTCGAGCTGTCGGCCTGCTCGAAGATGGCGAACAGGCGGGCGATGGCTTCTTCCGAAATGCCGATGCCGGTGTCGGCGACTTCGAAGTGGAGCTTGACTTCGCTGTCGCTCGCGGAAATCTGGCGGACCCTGACCGTGACGCTGCCCCGCTCGGTGAATTTGATGGCGTTACCGGCGTAGTTGATCAGGCACTGGGTGATGCGTGTCGGGTCGCCGATCAGCGTTTGCGTGAAATCGTCGGACTCGGTTTGCAGGACCAGCCCCTTTTCGCGGGCGCGCTCACCGAGTACGGAAACGACGCGCTTGAGGATGCTGCGAATGTCGACCGCGGTTTCGTCGAGTTGCAGCTTGCCGGCCTCGATCTTGGAGATGTCGAGAATATCGTTGAGGACGGCAAGCAGATGCTGGGAGGAAGCATCGATCTTGTCGAGCCGGT
This sequence comes from Betaproteobacteria bacterium HGW-Betaproteobacteria-4, assembly GCA_002840785.1. Taxonomy (GTDB): domain Bacteria; phylum Pseudomonadota; class Gammaproteobacteria; order Burkholderiales; family Rhodocyclaceae; genus Azonexus. Next base: position 15,830 of record PHCH01000068.1, read on the forward strand.
CGACCTGGATCGCCGTCGGATTGTCGCGGCGCAGCAAGTGGACCATGCCGAGCACGGCGTTGAGCGGTGTGCGGATTTCATGGCTCATGTTGGCCAGGAAAGCGCTTTTCGAACGGCTGGCGGCTTCGGCCGCCTGGCGCGCAATGTCCAGTTGGGCGGTGCGCTGCCTGACTTCGGCTTCGAGGTGGTCGCGGTATTGCTCCAGTTCGAGCGCGATGCGCCGCGCTTCGCTGATGTCCGAGAAGGAAACCACGGTGCCGCTGACGACGCCGTCGCGCAGGGTCGGCGTGATGGTCAGGCGAACCGGGAACATGTCTCCGTTCTTGCGCCAGAAAGCGTCCTCCAGGCGGCGCGTCAGGCCGTCACGGGCGGTCAGGTGAAGCGGCGAATCGGTGCGCGGCTTGGGCGTGCTGTCGGCCTGGCGATGGTAGAAAAGGCCATGGGGATTGCGCCCGAGCACCTCTTCTTCGCTGAAACCGAGCAGGTCCAGGCCGGCCGGGTTGATGAACGAGCAGATGCCGTCGATGTCGGTGCCGAACACGCCTTCGCCCAGCGTCTCGAGGATCATGCGTTGCCGCGCCTCGCTCTCCATGAGCGCCTGCTCGGCGCTGGCCAGTTGGCGCAAGTCGACGTCGAGGCAGAACATCATCGTGCCGAGGTCGGCCGTATCGACCACGGTATGGCTCGAATAGACCTCGACCGGATGGCCGTCCTTGTGGCGCAGGGTCAGGCGCCCGGCCGGCATGCCGGTTTTGTTGGTGAACATCCAGTCGACGGCGTGTTGCACCCCTTCATGCAAGGCGGGCGGAATGATCAGTTCGAGCAGCGACTGGCCAATCGCCTCGGCGGGCGTGTAGCCGTACAGGGTCTGCGAGGCATGGTTCCAGTAGGCAACGGTGCCGTCGGCCAGATAGCCCTGGATGGAAAGCGCATCGACATTCTCGAAAACGGCGCGAAAGCGTGCTTCGGTCGCCGACAGGCTGGCCATCGCTTCGGCCGTTCGCGAACGTTCGGCGGTGAGCCGGCGGTTGGCCCGGAACAGGGCCAGCACGACCAGGAGCAGGCCGCCGATGCCGACGGCGGAAGCGATCATGATGACGGGACCGTGCTGGGCGATGACATCGGCGACGGTAATCTTTGGTCTGGCATCGAAGGGGGCAACGCGCAGACGGCGCATCAGCGTTTCGATCGGACGGTAGTCGGCCGGAACGGCAAAGCCGTGAATGCCGATGGCGCGAGCCGTGCTGCCATCGTGCGGCAGGGACAGGATGGCGCCGGCGACTTGCCGGGCCAGTTCGTCGTTGGCCCAGGGCATCGCGGCGACCGGCCATTCCGGGTACAGCCGGGTCGAGCGGGCAAACGGGAAGCGGTCATCGACCTGGGGGTTGATGACGCGGATCTGGCCGAGATCGAGCTTGTTTTCCTGGCTCATGGCCTCGATCATCCCGGTGCGCACGAAGGCGGCGTCGGCGCGGCCGGCCAGCAGTTCGGCGATGGCCTTGTCCTGGGGCAGGCCGACGTCGATGACCGTGGCGTCGCCGGGCAGGTGGATGCCCGCCTGGCTTAGTTCAAGGGCTTGCATGAGGTAGGAGCCGAGGCCTTTCCGGTTGGCGCTCGCGATGCGTTTGCCGCGCAGGTCGGCGAGCTTCTGGATGTCCTGTCGGTCCTGGCGGGTGACGATGACGCCGCCAAAGTTGGCCAGCGACTTGCCGCCGTCGATACCGACCAGCGTGGCGAGCGGCGAATGCAGGCCCTCGCGCTGGGTGAGCTGAATGTAGTGGGCGGGCTGGGTCAGCACGAAATCCACCTGCCGTTCGCGGACGGCCGCTTCGAGTTCCTGGATGTTCATGGCGGCCAGCGCGATGGGCCGGGACGGGCCGGCGCTGTTCAGGTAATCGATGAGCGGTTGCCAGCGGGCCAGGTTGTCCGCTTGGGGACGGATGGAAAGGATGGCAAAGCGGGCCGCCGTTTGCGGGGTGGCGCTGGCCGGTGGCGATGCCTCGGGGGCAGCGGCACGTTCGTCGGCGCTGGCGGCCGAGAGCCCGACCAGCAGGCAGAGGGCCAGCACCGCCCTGGTCAGCCCATGGCCGAATGCTGAATGGCAGTCATCGCGCAAACGAACTTCGCTCAGCTTGGTCACCTCATGGCGCTGTCGGCAGCTTGAAATTTTTCTCCAGCCATTTTACTCCCGATGAAATGGCCCTGGCGCGTCATTTTCAGTAGATCAGGAAGGTCCGGCGGCTTTCCTGCCAGGCTGTTTCGTCGGCTGTCGCCAGATGGTCGAGGTCGTCGGCCAGTGTCGCCGGGTCGTCGACCCATTCACGCAAAAGCGGCGAGCCGTTGATGAGGTCGATGGCCAGGCGGTCGTGTTCGTACTCGTAGGCGAAGTCGCGCCACAGCGGGTAGTCGGGGTAAAGCCGGCGGATGGCCTTGAAGGCCAGGGCCTGGATGCGCCACGGTTTGAAGGCGGCGTGGTCGTAGTACGGCCCTTCGCAGTGGATCTGGATGCCGTGGTTGAGCTGGCCAGCGTGCTTGTGGAAAGTCGGCTCGAACCAGCATTCGCGCAGCTTGCAGCCGGCCAGCCAGTGCGGGGCGAAGGCGTGCATTTCGGTGAGCACGGCGCGGGCATCGATGTCCGGTGCGCCGAACAGTTCGAGCGGGCGCGTCGTGCCGCGCCCTTCGGAGAGCGTCGCGCCTTCGAGCATGACGGTGCCGGCATAGGCGCGGGCCATCCACAGGTTGGGGGCGTTCGGACTGGGGTTGATCCAGGTTCGTTCGCCGAGCGGCCAGCCGTAGCCGGGGGCGGCGTCGGGTTGCCAGCCGTGCATGGTGACGACGTGGTAATCGACGTCGAGTTTGAGCGTGGCGATGAACCAGTGGCCAAGTTCGCCCATGGTCAGGCCGTGGCGCATCGGCATCGGGCCGGCGCCGACGAAGCTTTCCCAGCCGTCGCGCAGGGTCAGGCCCTCGACGGGGCGGCCGGCCGGGTTCGGGCGGTCGAGCACCCAGACGCTCTTGCCGTGTTCGGCCGCGGCTTCCAGCACGTAGCGCAGCGTCGTGATGAAGGTGTAGATGCGGCAGCCGAGGTCCTGCAGATCGACGAGCAGGACGTCGAAAGTATCCATCATCGCATCGGTCGGCCGGCGTACTTCGCCGTACAGGCTGAAGATCGGGATGCCGAGTTGCGGGTCGAGGAAGTCGGGCGACTCGACCATGTTGTCCTGCTTGTCGCCGCGCAGGCCGTGCTGCGGGCCGAAGGCGGCGCTCAGTTGCAGATCGGGGAGGGCGGCCAGGGCGTCGAGCGAATGCGTCAGGTCGGCGGTCACCGAGGCCGGGTGGGCGAGCAGGGCGATGCGCCGGCCGGCCAGCGGGCGGCGCAGGGCGGGGTCGGCAATCAGGCGGTCGATGCCGAAGAGGACGGGTTGGGTCATGGTGAGGTTCGCTTGAGGGTCAGGGCAAAGCTCTGACGAACGTGGAAATCGGGCTGGGCGGCGCAGTGGGCCAGTGCCCAGTAACGCTTGCTGCCGTCGGCGGCTTCGATGACGGCGGTGAGGCCGAGGTGCAGCGCGTCGCCGGGCGGCAGCAGGGCGGCGGGGAGGCTGGCGCGCAGTTCGCAACCGTCGGCCAGCGGGGTGAAGCTGAGTTGCGGCTCGGCTGCGGGGGTGAAGGTCTCGTCGCGTTTCCGGTAATCGGTGAAGCGGTAGGCTGCCCACTGGCCGGAGGGCGAGAAATTGAATTCGCGATAGGCTGCGCCGTCTTCCATCACGAAGGCTTCGCAGCAGGTGTGCTGCCACAGGCCGTCGGCCGGGCCGGCCGGTTGCGGCGCCGGCAGGCGGAGGTCGGCGGGCGGACAGGTGATGCGATAGCTGAGGATCAGCCCGCCCTCATCCGTCGCGACGGCGCCAACCTCGATGCCGCATGCGAACGCCCCGGTGGTCGCCGGGTGGCTGGTCAGGGTGGCGATTTTGGGGACGGACAAGGCTGGGCGGGCGTCAAAATGGTCGGCAGCCGGTACTTTAACTGCTTGTTTCGGCGGTTGTTACGGTCAACCGGAAAAAACGGCCAAAATCAAGGCGCACCCTTGGTCGGTGCATCCTTTTGG
>PHCH01000164.1 GCA_002840785.1 Betaproteobacteria bacterium HGW-Betaproteobacteria-4
CACTGCGATTTCCACCAGGCCGGAGAAGATCGACTCCTCCGCACTGACGACATCACAATGAACAGTCATAGCCATTACTAGCTCCTATACGGCGTTGCGTTATTACAGCGTCTTGGCCTTTTCGAGGACTTCTTCGATACCGCCAACCATGTAAAACGCTTGTTCCGGCAGATGATCGTACTCGCCGGCACAGATGCCCTTGAAGCCTTTGATCGTGTCCTTGAGGGAAACGAACTTGCCCGGCGAGCCGGTAAAGACTTCTGCAACGTGGAACGGCTGCGACAGGAAGCGCTGGATCTTGCGAGCACGGGACACGGCGAGCTTGTCTTCCGGAGACAGTTCGTCCATACCCAGAATCGCGATGATGTCACGCAGTTCCTTGTAGCGCTGCAGATTCATCTGAACGGCACGGGCCACGGCGTAATGCTCTTCGCCGACGACCTGCGGGTCGAGCTGGCGGGAGGTGGAGTCGAGCGGATCGACGGCTGGGTAGATACCCAGCGAGGCGATGTCACGCGACAGCACGACCGTCGAGTCCAAGTGCAGGAAGGTGGTAGCCGGGGACGGGTCGGTCAAGTCATCGGCAGGCACGTAAACGGCCTGGATGGAGGTGATCGAGCCAACCTTGGTCGAGGTAATACGCTCTTGCAGACGGCCCATTTCTTCAGCCAGCGTCGGCTGATAGCCCACGGCGGAGGGCATACGGCCGAGCAGTGCGGAAACTTCCGTACCGGCAAGGGTGTAGCGATAGATGTTGTCGACAAAGAAAAGGATGTCGCGGCCATCGTCACGGAAACGCTCGGCCATGGTCAGACCGGTCAGCGCGACGCGCAGACGGTTACCCGGCGGCTCGTTCATCTGACCGAACACCATCGCGACCTTGTCGAGAACGTTTGAGTCCTTCATTTCGTGATAGAAGTCGTTACCTTCGCGGGTACGCTCACCGACACCGGCAAACACGGACAAGCCCGAGTGCTGCTTGGCGATGTTGTTGATCAGTTCCATCATGTTGACGGTCTTGCCGACGCCAGCGCCGCCGAACAGACCGACCTTGCCGCCTTTGGCGAACGGGCAGATCAGGTCGATAACCTTGATGCCGGTTTCGAGCAGATCGACGGAAGAAGATAGTTCGTCGAACTTCGGAGCCGGCTGGTGAATCACGCGCAGCTCGTTGGAGTCGATCGGACCGGCTTCGTCGATCGGGCGACCGAGAACGTCCATGATGCGGCCCAGGGTGCCCATACCGACCGGCACGGAAATGCCGGCGCCGGTGTTGTTCACCTTCATGCCGCGACGCAGACCGTCGGAAGAACCCATGGCAATGGTACGAACGACGCCATCACCGAGTTGTTGTTGTACTTCGAAGGTCAGGCCGTCTTCTGCCATGCCGTTTGCTTCGGAAGCATCCAGCTTGAGGGCGTCGTAGACCTTCGGCATCTGATCG
>PHCH01000069.1 GCA_002840785.1 Betaproteobacteria bacterium HGW-Betaproteobacteria-4
CGGCCAGAAGCTCGGCGTGATCGGTGAAAGCCGTACCGTCGGCTATGCCGCGCACGGTGCCGCCGGCATGCTGACGCTGTTCATCCGCGGTGTGATGTGTAACTGGATGGTGTCGACCGGTGTTGTCGCCGCGATGATGTCCACTACGGTCTCGGGCAAGATCCTGGCGATGTGGATGCCGATCCTGGTCTTCTTCTACATGGGCTTCGAGCACTCCATCGTCAACATGTTCCTGTTCCCGTCGGGCCTCATGCTGGGTGGCAACTTCACGCTGATGGACTACTTCATCTGGAACGAGATCCCGACCGTCCTCGGCAACCTGGTCGGCGGCCTGACCTTCGTCGGCGCCACGCTGTACTCGACCCACTACAAGACAGCCCCGAAGCGCGTCGCTGCCTGATGCGCCTGCGGTAAAGTCGAAACCCCTGATCGTTACGGTCAGGGGTTTTTTTACGCCACCCCCCGGATTCGTCATGAACCAGCAACTGAAGGTATCCATCGGCCAGCATTCCGCGGCCGGTCGCAAGGACATCAACCAGGATTTCCACGGCGCCCTGGTGCCCCGCGAACCGCAGTTGACCGCCAAGGGCGTGGCGCTGGCGCTGGCCGACGGCGTCAGCAGCAGCGCGGTCAGCCAGGAGGCGGCGCAGGCGGCGGTGACGGCGCTGCTCGACGATTACTACTGCACCTCGGATGCCTGGTCGGTCAAGACCTCGGTCGAGCACGTGCTGGTCGCCATCAATTCCTGGCTGCATGCGCAGACCCAGCAGAGCCAGCACCGCTATGAGCGCGAGCGCGGCTACGTGTGCACCTTCAGCGGCGTGGTCATCAAGTCGACGACCGCCCACCTCTTCCATGTCGGCGATGCGCGCATCTATCGCCTGCGCGGCGGCAAGCTGGAGCAGCTTACCGAGGATCATCGCGTCCGCATCTCGTCGCAGGAGACCTATCTGGCCCGCGCCCTGGGCATGGACCGCAAGGTCGAGATCGATTACCAGGCGCTGCCCCTCGAAGTCGGCGATCTGCTGGTGCTGGCCACCGACGGCGTCTATGAACACACCGACGCCAGCTTCGTGGCGGCGGCCATCGCCGCTTGCGACGACCGGCTCGACGAAGCCGCCCGGGCGATTTGCGATGAGGCTTTGCGCCGCGGCAGCAGCGACAACCTGACCCTGCAGATCGTCCGCATCGACGGCCTGCCCAGCCCCGAATCCAACGAGATGTACCGGCAGCTTTCGGCGCTGCCCTTTCCGCCGCGGCTGGAGGCGCGGATGCGCTTCGAAGGCTACGAGATCGTCCGCGAAATCAGGATCAGCAGCCGCAGCCACATCTACCTCGCGGTCGACGGCGAGACCGGCCAGCGCGTCGTCATCAAAACGCCGTCGGTCGACCAGCGCGACAGCCCGGCCTATCTCGAACGTTTCCTGATGGAGGAGTGGATCGCCCGCCGCATCGACAGCCCGCACGTCGTCAAGCCGTGCTCGCAGACGCGCCAGCGCCATTCGATCTACGTCGTCAGCGAATACATCGAAGGCCAGACCCTGGCCCAGTGGATGATCGACAACCCCAGGCCCGACCTGGCCAGCGTGCGCGGCCTCGTCGAGCAGATCGCCAAGGGCCTGCAAGCCTTCCACCGCCTCGAAATGGTGCATCAGGACCTGAAGCCGGACAACATCATGATCGACGGCGCCGGCACCGTGAAAATCCTCGACTTCGGCGCCACCCGGGTGGCCGGCGTCATGGAAATCGCCACCCCGATCGAGCAGATCAACCTGCTCGGCTCGGCCGCCTACGCCGCGCCGGAATACTTCCTCGGCGAAAACGGCTCGGCCCGTTCCGACATCTACTCGCTTGGCGTCATTGCCTACCAGATGCTCTCCGGCAAGCTGCCCTACGGCGTCGAAGCGGCCAAGACGCGGACCCGGGCGGCGCAGAAAAAACTGGCCTATCAAAGCGTCCTCAACGAAGAGCGCGACATCCCGGCCTGGATCGACGCCGCCATCCGCAAGGCTGTCGAACCCGACCCCCAGGCCCGCTACGAGGAACTGTCCGAGTTCGTCTTCGACCTCCACCACCCGAACCGGGACTTCCTGAACAAGACCCGCCCGCCGCTGATCGAGCGCCACCCGGTGATTTTCTGGAAAAGCGTGTCCTTCGTGCTGCTGCTGGCCCTCGTCGTAGTCAGCGCCGCTCGCTTTGCTTGATTCAGCCACGGCGAGCCGAATGCTACGGTCAACCGGGAAAAAGGCACAAAAATGAAATGACACAGGCCTCCCGGGCTGCATATGCCGCCCGCGATAATCACGCTCCCCCGCCGCGAAAACGGAGTTAATATTCCGTTGTTCTTTTTCGGGAGGGCTTCACGATGTTTTTCAACAAGCTCAGTGGCCTGGTTCGTGGCCCGCGCGCCTTGTCACCGACCCACCGTTTTGTCGAGAAGGTCGTTGCCGCGCTGGGGCCGTCGATTGCCGAGGCGGACAATTTCGAACCCATTCTGGCGCAGGCCCTGCATTCCGCCGAGTTGTATTACCACCAGCAGATTCAGGCCATCCCCGGCCCGTTCGAAATTTCGGCCAGCGACCCCGGCAACAACCCCTTTGTCCAGACGGTCTTTCCATCCCGCGACGACGTCATGGCCGCCCTCGGCCGCAGTATCGAGGTGCGCGACTTCCTGCCCGCGCTGGCCAGGGAAGGCAGTCTCGAATTTTTCGCTCTGCTCGGGTGTCGCGAGAAGGTGATAGCCGGCACTGAACCGGCGCTGCAATTCGCCGACCACACCGTCCGCAGCATCGGCCACAGCGAGGAATACTGCCGGGAAAGCCTGCGCAATTCCTGTCTGCACCGTCTGTTGGGCCAATTCCGGGCGCACGTCGACACCCTGCGCCACCGGGGGAAGATCCCCAAGGCCGAGTGGAATATTGAAAACCGGGCCAATGCCGCGGCGGCAGACGCCGATCAGGCAACGGAGTTTGTCCTGGCCGAACAGGAACTGGCGCCCGACAAGTTGTTGAAAGGCCTGGTGGCCTGGCTGGAAACCCCTGAAGTCCACCTGCGCATCGAGTCGAGTACCGTGGCCGGTGCCGATCAACGCGGCACCCGGGCCGAACTGCCCGTGATGCGTTGCGCGGACCGGCGGCAGTGGTCGGTCAGCCTGGTCCAGATTCCGGTTGAAGAGGCCATGAACGCGCTGGCCAGCGAATCTCACTGCCATCGTTACATCCTGATCTAGTTTCGCTGTTGCCGTTCCGGCGCGGGCTTTGAGCGGGCGTCGGCGACCAAAATCCGTCGCGTCCCTTCGCCCGCTTGCCCATGGTTTTTGCCCCGGGCCTGGCTTCATGGCCCCCTCCCGCACCCCAAATGTCGCACCGCAATGGAAGGGGGCGCTCACTTTTGGTGCGGGATTTCTGCGTTGATTTCCCCGTGCCCCCATGAATCGGTGCTTCGTTGCCTTGGCACGCCACTTGCGACGTAAGGACATCACAGCGATTTTCCGCCAACGAGGGTGGGCTGATGGCGACGACGCCATGCGCTGAAACAAGCGATCCCCTCAACGACCGTTGCTACGGTCAACCCGGAAAATTAGCCAAAATGGACAAGAAATCATTCCTGCAGGCCGGCCATACGCCGACCCTGCTCGCTGCCTTCCTCTACTTCGACCTCGCCTTCATGGTCTGGGTCATCCTCGGCCCGCTCGGCGTCGGCATTGCCAAGGATCTCGGTTTGAGCCACGCCGAAAAGGGCATGATGGTCGCCACCCCGGTGCTGGCCGGTGCCTTGCTGCGCATCGTCATGGGCATCCTGGTCGACCGCCTGTCACCGAAGAAGGCGGCGATCATCGGCCAGGTCATCGTCATCGGCGCCATGCTCTACGCCTGGCAGGTCGGCGTCCATTCCTACGCCGAGGTGCTGATCCTCGGCCTCTTCCTCGGCGTTGCCGGCGCCTCCTTCGCCGCCGCCCTGCCGCTCGCCTCGCGCTGGTATCCGGCCGAACACCAGGGCACGGCGATGGGCATTGCCGGCGCCGGCAACTCGGGCACGGCGCTCGCCGCGCTGTTCGCGCCGGGCCTGGCCGCCGCCTTCGGGTGGACCAACGTCTTCGGCATCGTGCTGATCCCGCTGGTCATCGTGCTGATCGCCTTCTGCTTCCTCGCCAAGGACGCGCCGGATGCGCCGCCGCCCAAGACCTTCGCCGAATACCTCAAGGTCTTGAAGGACAAGGATGCCTGGTGGTTCATGTTCTTCTACTCGGTGACCTTCGGCGGCTTCGTCGGCCTGGCCTCGTCGCTAGTCATCTACTTCAACACCCAGTACGGCCTTGATCCGAAAATGGCCGGCTTCTTCACCGCCGGTTGCGTCTTCGCCGGTTCGCTGGTGCGGCCGATCGGTGGCAACGTGGCCGACCGCATCGGCGGTGTCAAGTCGCTGTCGGTGATGTATGTATTCGCCGCCATCTTCCTGGCCATCGTCAGCGTCGGCCTGCCCGAGGCGTGGATGGCGCTGGCCGCCTTCGTCGGCGCCATGCTGGCTTTGGGCATGGGCAACGGTGCGGTGTTCCAGCTCGTGCCCCAGCGCTTCCGCAAGGAAATCGGCGTGATGACCGGGCTGGTCGGCATGGCCGGCGGCGTCGGCGGCTTCTACCTGGCCTCCAGCCTCGGTTACTCGAAGCAACTGACCGGGACTTACCAGGCCGGCTTCCTCATCTTCGCCGGCCTTGCCGTCTTCGCGCTGATCGGCCTGACCAGCGTCAAGACCCGCTGGCGCACGACCTGGGGCGCCAGCCACCTGACCGCCGCCAAGATCTGAGCGGCCGCTGTTAGCTGATAGGATCGAGGATCGGCCAGAAGCCTGCCCACTCGATCCTGAAATCTCAATCCTCGATCCCCAAAACCATGCCCCTCAACGTCGATCTCGGACATTCCTCCCTGACCGGGCCGCGCGAGCGGAACGAGGACTTCTGCGGCGTTGCCACGCCGGAGGGGCTGGAGCTCGAAAACAAGGGCGTCATCGCCGCCGTCGCCGACGGCATCGGCGGCCACAAGGGCGGCCGCGAGGCATCCGAATACACGGTGCGCGGCCTGCTCTCCGACTATTTCGCGACGCCCGACACCTGGGCCGTGCCGCGCGCCATCGAGACGGTGACCACGGCGCTCAACCGCTGGGTGATCGCCGAGGGCAGCCGTAACGCCGAACTGGCCGGCATGGCGACGACGCTCTCGGTGCTCGTCCTGCGCGGCCGGCGCTTCGTCACGGCGCACATCGGCGACAGCCGCATCTACCGGCTGAGCGACGGCCGTCTGCAGCAGATGACGGTCGATCACACCTGGGAACATCCGGAACTCAACAACGTCCTGTCGCGCGCCATCGGCCTCGACCCGCGCGTGCTGATGGATTTTGCCGATGGCGAACTGGCCGTCGGCGACCGTTTCCTGCTCGTCTCCGACGGCGTCTGGGGCATCCTGCCCGACGCCCTGATCGCCGAGGTGCTGCTTGATCATCCCGAGCCACAGGCCGCCGCGGCAGCGCTGACCAGCCTGGCGCTGGCCCAGGGCGGCCACGACAACGCGACGGCGGTGGTCGTCGATGTCCTCGGCCTGCCGCCGGAAAGCCTGCGCGACAGCCTGGAAAGCGCCGCCAGCCTGCCTCTGCCGCATCGCCTCAAGGTCGGGCATGAACTCGACGGCCTGGTCGTCGAGGAAGTGCTGCACGATGCCCGCGAGACGCTGCTCTACCGCGTGCGCAACCCGCGCAACGGCCAGCAACTGGTTTTGAAGACCCTGCAACCGGCGATGGAGGGCGACCAGGGCGCGATCGCCGCCCTGCTCATGGAAGAGTGGCGGGCCAAACGCGTCGTCTCGCCCTTTTTCCCGCAAGTCGTGCCGGCCGAACAACGCAGCTGCCTCTACTACCTCATGACCTGGCACGCCGGGGCGACGCTGCAGGCCCGGCTCGACGCCGGCCAGCATTTCCCGGCCGGCGAGGTCGTCCGCCTCGGCATCGCGCTGCTCAAGGCGATAGGCGCCTTGCACCGCCTCGACATCGTGCATCGCGACATCAAGACCGACAACATCCACCTCGGCCAGGATGGCGTGCTGCGCCTCCTTGACCTCGGCGTCGCCGTCAGCCTGGCCGAGCGCCAGGCCGACGACCCGATCGGCCAGGCCGGCACGCCGTCCTACATGGCGCCGGAACTGTTCGACAGCCCCGAGCCGCAGCCCGGCTACGACCTCTACGCCGCCGGCGTGACGCTCTACCACCTGCTGACGCGCAAGTACCCCTACGGCGAAATTGAACCCTTCCAGACCCCGAAATTCGGCGAGCCGGCCCGGCCGACCCGCTGGCGCCCGGAGATTCCCGGCTGGCTCGAAAACATCCTGCTCAAAGCCGTGGCGCGCGAAGCAAAAGATCGCTTCGAGACGGCCGAGGAATTCGTCCTCGCCCTCGAACGCGGCGCCACCCGGCCCATCGTGGCGCCGGGCCGGCAAGCGCTGCTCCAGCGCAACCCGCTGCGGTTCTGGAAGCTCGTGGCGGCGGTGTCGCTTACGGTCAACCTGATTTTATGGCTGATTTTGATGCGCTAGAGAACCCGGTTACAAGGTTCCAGCCTGTTATTTGGCAGGCGATTTGGTCCGCATCATCGCCGAGCTGCTGGCATCTTCCTTGTAGGCGTAAGTGACTTGTCCGTTGCGAATCTCGCCCATGATGACCATATTCCCGGCGACCGCCTCGTGGTCGGTTGGGGTGAATGGCCTGGCGTAGCGCGAGACGACGGTCGAGGTGGTCTTGTAGCGCAAATTTTCGAGCGCCGCCTGAATCTGCGCCCCTTCCGTCGAGTTTGCCTGGAAGATAGCCAGCGAGAGCAGGCGTAGCGCATCGTAGGTCTGGGCCGCTGCCACCGCCGACGGAATCCGGCTGACTTTGTTGATCTTTCGGTAATTGAGCGAGAACTGGCTCTTCACCGAACTCAGCTCGCTCTCGACGAAAGTCACCGCGGTGCGCGCCCCTTCGGCGCTCTTTCCGGCCTGGTCGATGAAGGTCTTCTGGGACAAGGTCCATGGCCCGACCATCGGCAATTTGAGATTCGCTTTCTCGGCCGTCTTGACCAGCGTCGCCGCATCGGCCCCCAGGCAGTACATGACGATGACGTCGGCGCCGCTCTCCTTGACCTGCTGCAATTGCGCCCTCATATCGGTTTCGCCGACCTTGAAGCTGGCCACCGCGACCGGTTTGAGTTGGCGTCGTTCTAGCTCGGCCAGCACGCTTTGCCGGCCGAACTGGCCGTAGGGCGACTCGTCGTGCAGCAACGCAATCCGGCCCAGTTTGCGCCGGTCGATCACGTCGTCGAGGATGACCACCGGCTGCAGTGCGTCGCTGGCCGAGGTGCGGAACACGTAGCTGACCGGATAGGCGGGCGGCATGAATGAGCGGGTGACTGTCGCCCCGGTCGCGCCGCTCACGATGAGCGGAATTTTCGCCTCCTGCAGCACCTTGGCCGACGGCAAGGCGACCCCGGTATTGGCGAAGCCGACGACGGCGACCACCTTTTCCTTGTCCACCAGTTCCCGGGCGATGGCGACACCGACCTCCGGCTTGGCCTGGTCGTCGCGGATGACCAGTTCAACCTGGCGCCCCAATATCCCGCCCGTCGTGTTGACGTCGGCAAGATAGACCTTGGCCCCGCCGACAATGCTCAGCCCCATGTCCTCCGACGATTTCGCGCTGAGCGGGCCGACGATGCCGATCTTGATGGTTTGCGGCTCGGCCCATGACGGCCCCCCGACAGACCACAATGCGGCCCCCAGAATTGCATACAAGCTCATGAATTTTTGCATTATTTCTCCCCCCGGTTAGGTGCTGCATCGGAACGCCTCCCAACCCGCGCCATGGCGCAGGCAGGTTCCGATTTTGTCCGGCCTGGCCGGGCCGTCAATCGGGGTTTCCCTCATTGGTGTTTTCCCTCGCCGCCGGCGAGCCGGGTCCTACGGTCAACCCGAAAATTGGGCCAAAATTGAAAGGATGCTCGCCGGTCAGCTCTTCGGGACGGCCAGCCACTTGGCCAGCGTCTGGTAGAGAATTTCCGGGATGACGGGCTTGGCGATGAAATCGCTCATGCCGGCCCCGATGCAGCGGTCCCGATCTTCGTCGAAGGCGTTGGCGGTCATCGCGATAATCGGTGTCCATGCCCTTTCCGGCATCTTGCGGATAATCGCCGTGGCCTCCAGGCCGCCCATGACCGGCATCTGCATGTCCATCAGGATCAGCGCGTAATTCACGCTGGCGGCCTTGGCCACCCCTTGTCGGCCGTTTTCGGCGATTTCGACATACAGGCCAGTCTCTTTCAGTAGTTCGCAGGCCAATTCCTGGTTGATCGGATCGTCCTCGACGAGCAGGATGCGCGCCCCGGCATGGTGGCGTTCGATGGCTTTTTCCGGGGGTGACGGCATGGCGGGCATATCCCAGGCCATCTCGTTGCCCGGCTCAAGGCGCGCCGTAAACCAGAAGGTGCTGCCGGCGCCGACCTCGCTCTCGAAACCGGTCTCGCCCCCCATCAGCTGCGCCCGTCGCTGGGTAATCGCCAGGCCGAGTCCGGTGCCGCCATATTTGCGCGTCGTTGACGAGTCAACCTGCCTGAAGGCCTGGAACAGTTGCTTGCGGCTTTCGCGGGGAATCCCGATGCCGGTATCTTCCACTTCGAAGCGGACCAGCAGTTGTGTTCCTCGTCGCTCGAGCAGGCGGGTACGCAGCGTGATGCCGCCCTGGTCGGTAAATTTGACGGCATTGCTGGCGAAGTTGAGCAAGGCCTGGCGCAGCCGGGTCGAGTCGCCGCGCAGCATGGCAGGCACCGTGCCGTAGTCGACCGTGACGGTCAGCCCCTTGGCGCCGGCCGATTCGGCAATGATCGAATGGACGTGATCGATGACGCTGCTGAGCGGAAAACTGGCCTGTTCGAGGACCAGTTGTCCGGCCTCGATTTTCGAAACGTCGAGAATGTCGTTGATGATCGAGAGCAGGTGTTTGCCGGCCCCTTCGATCTTTTCCAGGCGGTCCGTCTGTTCCGGCGGCAAGGCTGCCTTGCCCAGCAGATAGGTGTAGCCGAGGATGGCATTCATCGGCGTCCGGATTTCATGGCTCATATTGGCCAGGAAGGAGCTCTTCGCCACGTTGGCCGCATCGGCCAGTTCCTTGGCCTCCTTCAAGGCCGCTTCCGCCGCCTTCTGCGCCGAGATGTCGGTAAAGGTGGCAATCATGCCCTCGTCGATCAACTGGCCGCCGATGAGCAGGGTCAATTCCCGGCCGTCCTTGCAGTGCACTCGATACTCCAGGCTGTCGAGCATGCCGGCGGTGGCGCCGGCCCGTTCGATGGCCGACTGCCAGGTTTTCTTCACCCAGTCGCGATAGGCCGGATCGGGATAGGCGCGCAGCCACCAGGTCTCGAGGTCGGGAATTTCGCCGCCGTGATAGCCGAACAGTTCGACGAAACGTCGATTGACCAAGGCGATTTCCTCGCCCCTGACATAGGAAAGCGCCACCGGTGCCGCCTCGAAGAGGGTCCGGAAATGCTTGTCATGCTCGGCCAGGAGCGAAGCTTCCCTGGCTTCCAGCAGCGCCTGCTCGGTTTCCATGCGCTGGGTGATCTCGCGGGACAGCACCAAGGCATGGAAAGAACCATCGGCTTCCGGCGCCTTGCGCGTCGCCGAGAGTTCGAACCAGTGTTTCTCGCCGCCAAGCGGCAGGCAAATTGTCCGGCCGTAATCGCTGCCGTGCTCGATGGCCCCGGCAATCGCCGCCTTCGCCGTGTGCGCCGCCTCGGGCGGCAGAATCTCGTCGACCCGCTTGCCGATCAGGGTTTCCTTCGGGCTGGCGAGCAAGGTCTCCTGATTGGCAAAGACGTCGATGTAGCGGCCGTCGGCATCCAGTTCGAAGAGCAGGTCGGGCACCGCCTGCAAGGTCGCGGCGAGGTTTTCCTGGGCCTTCTGGCTTGCCTGATGCGCCTCGTGCAATTCCACCAGGGCTTGCTTGAGCGTCGATGTCTTGGCCGCAACCTGGCGGCGCAAGGTCAGATTCCAGGCCAGCAGCACGGCGCCGAGCAGCAGTGTGGCCAGAACGCCCCAGCCCAGATAGCGGCCATAGACCCCGAGATCGAGCGGCGTGCCAAACCATTTTTTTCGAAGCGCGGCCTCTTCATCGGCGCCGATTGCCCGCATGCCTTGCTCGACCACCTTGAGCGTTTCAAGATCGCCCTTGCGGACGGCACGGCGGAACTGGCCCTGATACAGCACGAAAGCCTTGAGAAAGGTGTTCTCGGCTTTGGCCTTGTAGAGATAGAAGTTTCCCGGATGCTCGTCGAGGCAGAAAACCTTGACCTCCTGACGCTGGGCGGCATCGATCAACTCGGCATAATTCCGGTAAGTCAGCAGATTGGTAATGCCTTTCTCGGCCAGCTTGTCGATGCACGCATCGCCCGCCTGGACCCCGACCTGAAAGCCGCGCAGCGTCGATACGCCGCTGATGCCGGTGATCGAGGCGTGGTTGAAGATGGCAACCGGGAGGTCGGCGTAGGGTGCCGAGAAGTCATAAAAAGCTTCGCGCTGCGGCGTGCGGAAAATCATGTCGATGACGTCCGCCCGGCCATCCTTGAGCATTTGCTGCGCTTCCGACCAGTTTGTTGCGGTCAACCGGATTTTTACGCCATTTTTCTTTTCCCAGAGTTTCCAGTAATCGACCAGATAGCCCTCGGCTTCGCCAGCCGAGTTGCGGAAAAGATAGGGCGGGTAGTTGTCATCGGTGACAACATGAAGAATGCGGGGGGCGTTTTCGGCGCCATTGCTGGCCGCCAATGTCGCGACTGACCAGAGGGCGCTCAGCAAGCAGCACAGAAAAACGGTCAGGTGCCAAACGCGGACTTGATGATTGAGTGATCCTGGCATTTTTCCCTCGTCCGAACCCCGTCCATGGGGCGTCTTGAATGCCGTTCATCCTAGACCAAGTGCATGCAAAGTGCACGATGCCGATTTCCTGACTTGCCTTTTCGTCGATTTTCCAGGCAAGCATGGATGCTTTTGACGATCTCCGGGGAACCCTGCAGTTAAGATGCTGCCCTACCCGCGACCACCGTTCCGGTGGCCAGACTCAATGAACGAAAGATTTGCCATGACTACCGCCCTCATCCTCTTCGCCCACGGCGCCCGCGACCCGGAATGGGCCAACCCGATGCGCCGTGTCCAGGCTGCTGTTCGCCAGCGCATGAGCCAGGTGCCCGTCGAACTGGCCTTTCTGGAATTCATGGCCCCCAACCTGGCCGACTGCGTGGCCGGACTCGTCGCCCAGGGGGCGGACAGGATCGTCGTCATGCCGATGTTCGTCGCTCGTGGCGGGCACTTGAAGAAGGAAACGCCGGAGATGATCGAAACGCTACGGTCGACCTATCCAAATGTCGAATTTTCGCTCGGCAACGCCATCGGCGAGCACGAACTGGTGGTTCAGGCCATGGCCACGGCGGCGCTCGAGGTCGCTGGCCTGTAGCTTGCTAGGTAGGCACCATGCTTACCGTTCTAGTCATTGATGAATCGCGCTCCCGTGCCGGCGAAATCT
>PHCH01000070.1:0-38059 GCA_002840785.1 Betaproteobacteria bacterium HGW-Betaproteobacteria-4
CTTCGGCCATTTCTACGCCTACGCGCCGAGCAAAATCGAATACGCCATCGACCGCTTCGCCATGGAAGTCAAACGCCAGATGGACGTCCTCAACCGCCGACTGGCCGACAACCCCTACGTTGGCGGCAACGACTACACCATAGCCGACATGGCCATCTGGCCCTGGTACGGCGCCCTGGCCAGAGGCCAGCTCTACGACGCCGGCGAATTCCTGCAGGTCAATGAATACACCCACGTCATTCGCTGGGCCGACGACATCGCCGAGCGCCCGGCCGCCCAACGCGGCCGCTTGGTCAACCGGGTGACCGGGCCACTCGAAGAACAACTGCACGAGCGCCACGACGCCAGCGATTTCGCCACCCAAACGCA
The DNA here is from genome assembly GCA_002840785.1 of Betaproteobacteria bacterium HGW-Betaproteobacteria-4. Taxonomy (GTDB): domain Bacteria; phylum Pseudomonadota; class Gammaproteobacteria; order Burkholderiales; family Rhodocyclaceae; genus Azonexus. The sequence continues at coordinate 370 of PHCH01000070.1, forward strand.
AGACAAACTGCAAACTCAGCCATGACACCCGCCCCCACCCTTGAAGACCGCGCCATGGGCGCCCTGATCGGCGCCTTCATCGGCGACGCCCTGGCCCTCGGCCCGCACTGGTACTACGACCTCGACCAACTCCATGCCGATTACGGCCAGTGGATCACCGACTACACCACGCCCAAAACCGGGCGCTACCACGCCGGCATGCAAGCCGGGCAACTCTCGCAATCGGGCGTCCTGCTCCGCCTCACCGTCCAGTCGCTCGTCGACTGCGCGGGCTACGACGAAGCCGACTTCTGCCGGCGCCTCGACGACGAACTCTTCCCCCAGCTTGACGGCACACCGATGAACGGCCCGGGCGGCTACACCAGCCAGTCGATCCGCGAAGCCTGGCGCCTGCGGGTCAAATCCGGCTTGCCCTGGGGGCAGGTCGCCGGCAACGCCGACACCACCGAAGCCGCCGAGCGCACCCTCGCCATCGCCATCCGCTACGCCCTGCAGCCGGCAGAACTCGCCTCAGCCGTCAGCCGGAATACGGCACTGACGCAAACCGACGGAACGGTCGTCGCCATGACCGTCGCCTTCGCCGCCGTCCTCGGCATGCTCGTTGAAGGGCAGAAGCTCGACGCCGACATTTCGGGCAAACTGATGGCCCGCGTCAAATCCGGCGAACTGCCCTTCCACACCGTCACCAGCGGCAACCTGCAGGCGCCGCCAGCCGACCAACCCGAAGCCCCCACCGCCGGCCGCTTCCCCTCACCCGACGCCCTGCTCAGCCCGTCATTCATCGCCCTGGCCGCCACCGACCCCGACATCCACATCGACCCCGCCTGGAAAGTCTCCCTCGTCTACGGCCTGCCCTGCGCCATCTACCACCAGTTCCCCGCCGCCTACTACCTGGCCGCCCGCTTTCACGACGACTTCGAATCAGCCGTCCTCCACGCCATCAACGGCGGCGGCCAAAACCAGTCCCGCGCCATCCTCGCCGGCGCCCTGACCGTCTGGAAAATAGCAGGGAGTTGCTGGATCTGGCGGGACGACTGGCGAAACAGATGGTTGAGTAACGGACGTTGAAGCGGGCAGTTGCTGACCATATTGCAGCCTTGGATTGGCGGCTGCCGAGGACTTAAGCGCTCGCCCCCTGCCGTTCGAGGCTGGCCGTAGTCGGGCTGGAATCGCACCGGGGATGACGTCGCAAAGGCGCCGTTTTATCGGCCAGCCGGCGCGCTGCGCCGCACTAGGGTAATCCATAGGGGATATTTACAGCATGGGACGCCAATGAGACATTCGCCGAAATTGCGAACCTCATCATGACTCACCCACGCCTTCGCCCGACGCTACTCCTGCTTCTCGCCGCCTGGCTGGGCGCCATAGCCATCGTCACGCAGACGCTGCTGTCGGCGGAGGTCAACCGCTGGGAGGCGAAGTTCGACGTCGATGCCAGGCTTCTGCTCAGCGACGTCAAGCAAAAACTCGACACCAATGAAGCCGTCCTCGCCGGCTTCTCGGCGTTCCTGCAGGCGGTGGACCGCAGCGACACCGACTCGACCATGCGTTATGCCGCGGTGGCCGCCTCGGCCTATCCGCACATTTACATGATCGAGGTCGCGCGCAGGGTCAATCTGGCCGACGAAACAGCCTTCCAGAGTTCGCTGCGCGATCATTGGCGAGACGATTTCACGATCAAGGATTTCGCCGAGATCACCGGACGCAGTTTTGATGACAACACCCGCAAAGGCGCAACCTGGCCCATCCTCTTCATGTATCCCTCGCTGCCCGAAACCCAGGCGATTTTTGGCGTGCGCCTGGAAACGGTCGACTATCTTTCGCGCACGGTAGCCCTCGCCCAAGGCAACATCAGGCCAGTCGTCTCGCCGGTTTTCAGCATGTACGAAGGGGGCAGCGCCTACATCCTGCTGCAGGAAGTGACTCGGCCGGCCGGCAAGTCGCCGACCGAACTGAACTTCTTCGGCGACACGATGATGGCCATACTGCTCATCAAGACGGAGGCCCTGCTACCCGCCAGAGCGCGGGAAGCCGAATTCGCCAACATCAGCGTTTCGGCCAGCATCGTTTCGCCGGGCAATCCTGAAACCCTGCTCTTCGAGCAAAATGCGCCCCCGGCCGGGAGCCTCGAACGCCTTCTGCTCCCCCGCTTCACGCGACTACTGAGCATCAACAACGCGACACAGCCGACGCAGATTCGCTTTGTCCGGCAATTGCAGTGGGGCGATTTATTGCAGCCCGAACGGCTGATGATCCTGCTCTTGCTCGGCGCCGCCCTTCTTGCCGCCCCCTGGGTGACCATGCGCCACTATCTGAGCCTCGACCGCGCCGAGATCGAGCAGGAACGCTCGGCCTATCTGGTCACGCACGATCTGCTGACCAGCCTGCCCAACCGTTTCCTGTTCACCGATCGATTCGAACACGCCGTGCGCAGCTGGAAGCGAAACGGCAATTCCTTTGCCCTGATGCTGGCCGATCTCGATCATTTCAAGGAGATCAACGATCAGCACGGCCACGACGTCGGCGATCAGGTTCTCGTCGCCTGCGCCAACCGGATGGCCGGCGAACTGCGCAGTTGCGACACGGTGGCACGGCATGGCGGGGACGAGTTCGTGATCCTGCTGGCCAACGTTGAAAACGCCGAAGATGCCGAAAATGTCGGCAGGAAGCTGCTCGCCGCCATCGCCGAACCCATCGAAACCGCGGCCGGCCCGGCTCACATCGGGTGCAGCATCGGCATCGCGATTTTCCCGACGCACGGCACCAATCTCGACGCATTGCGCAAGGCAGCGGATGTTGCCATGTATCAGGCAAAGGACCACGGACGCAATGCCGTGTCGGTCTTTTCCGGCCCGGCTCAGTCCTTTTCCACAAAATCAGTCGCTTAACTTGGCATCCGGCGGCGCGGCCGGTAAACTAAGCGCTCTGCCGAGGAGCGCTGCGACCCTTTTCATGCTTTTGTGAATTCCGGGGCCAGGCTCGGCAATGATCAACGGCGCTCGCAAACCCAGCCGGTTTGTGGCGCCGTTCGTTTTTGCGGCGTGCCCGGCGTAATTTTGCTCTGCCGAGGTGATCATGCAGCAACCCGACCGTACCGCCGAACTTTCCGCCCTGCTTGCCGAGAAGATGCTCGTCCTCGACGGCGCCATGGGCACGATGATCCAGCGCCACGGATTGCAGGAGGCCGATTACCGCGGCACACGTTTTGCCGATCACGCCCACGACCTCAAGGGCAACAACGACCTGCTGGTCCTGACCCGGCCGGACGTCATCGGCGGCATTCATCGCGACTACCTCGAAGCCGGCGCCGACATTCTCGAGACCTGCACCTTCAACTCGACCGCCGTGTCGCAGGCCGACTACAAGCTCGAACCCATCGTTTATGAGCTGAACTTTGAAGGCGCCGCGCTGGCCCGCCGCCTGTGCGACGAATTCACCGCCGCCAACCCGGCCAAGCCGCGCTTTGTCGCCGGCGTGCTCGGCCCGACCAGCCGCACGGCGTCGATCTCGCCGGACGTGAACGACCCCGGCTACCGCAACGTCACTTTCGACGCGCTGGTCACCGATTACCTCGAAGCGATCCGCGGCCTGACCGATGGCGGCGCCGACATCCTTCTGGTCGAAACCATCTTCGATACGCTCAACGCCAAGGCCGCGCTGTTCGCCATCGAGAAATTCTTCGACGCCGCCGGGCGGCGCTGGCCGGTGATGATTTCCGGCACGATCACCGACGCCTCCGGCCGCACGCTGTCCGGCCAGACGGCCGAGGCGTTCTGGAATTCGCTAAGCCACATCAAGCCCGTCTCCTTCGGCCTCAACTGCGCGCTCGGCGCCAAGGAGTTGCGCCAGTACGTCGAGGAACTGTCGCGGGTCTGCGACTGCTACGTCTCGGCCCACCCGAACGCCGGCCTGCCCAACGCCTTCGGCGGCTACGACGAAACGGCCGACATGCTGGCCGATGAAATCGAGAGCTGGGCCAAGGCCGGCATCGTCAATATCGTCGGCGGCTGCTGCGGCACTTCGCCCGAGCACATCATGGCCATCGCCGAGCGGGTTGCTACGGTCAACCCGAGAAAAGTGCCGAAAATCGAAAAGAAGCTGCGCCTGTCCGGGCTCGAGCCGTTCAACGTCGGGGCCGATTCGCTCTACGTGAACGTCGGCGAGCGGACCAACGTCACCGGCTCGAAGGCTTTCGCCCGCATGATCCTCGAAGGCCGCTTTGACGATGCGCTGGCCGTCGCCCGCCAGCAGGTCGAGAACGGCGCCCAGGTCATCGACATCAACATGGATGAGGCGATGCTCGATTCCATCGCCGCGATGGACCGTTTCCTCAAACTGATCGCCTCGGAGCCGGACATTTCGCGCGTGCCGATCATGATTGACTCTTCGAAGTGGGAAGTCATCGAAGCCGGCCTCAAGTGCATCCAGGGCAAGGGCATCGTCAACTCGATCTCGATGAAGGAAGGCGAAGCCAAGTTCCTCGAACACGCCCGCCTCGCCCGTCGCTACGGCGCGGCGGTCATCGTCATGGCCTTCGACGAAAAGGGTCAGGCCGACACCTTCGCCCGCAAGACCGAGATTTCGAAGCGCGCCTACGACCTGCTGCTGAGCATTGGTTTCCCGGCTGAAGACATCATCTTCGACCCGAACATTTTCGCCATCGCCACCGGCATCCCGGAACACGACAACTACGCCGTCGACTTCATCAATTCGGTACGCTGGATCAAGCAGAACCTGCCGCACGCGCACATTTCCGGCGGCGTATCCAACGTGTCGTTTTCTTTCCGCGGCAACGACGCCGTGCGCGAGGCGATCCACACGGTTTTCCTCTACCACGCCATCAAGGCCGGCATGACCATGGGCATCGTCAATGCCGGCATGCTTGGCATCTATGACGATCTCGAGCCGGAACTGCGGCAGAAGGTCGAGGACGTGGTGCTCAACCGCAACCCGAACGCCGGCGAAGCGCTCGTCGACTTCGCCCAGACCGTGAAAGAAGGCAAGGCCAAGGACACCGGCCCCGACCTTTCGTGGCGCGAGCAGTCGGTCGAAAAACGCCTTGAACATGCGCTGATCAAGGGCATCACCGAGTTCGTCGTGGCCGACACCGAAGAAGTCCGTGCCCAGCTCGAAGCCGAAGGCAAGCCGCCGCTCGCCGTCATCGAGGGGCCGCTGATGGCCGGCATGAACCATGTCGGCGACCTGTTCGGCGCCGGCAAGATGTTCCTGCCGCAGGTCGTCAAATCGGCCCGCGTCATGAAGCAGGCCGTCGCCCATCTGCTACCCTACATCGAAGCAGAAAAGACCCGTACCGGCTTGGGTTCCAAGGGCAAGATCCTCATGGCGACGGTCAAAGGCGACGTGCACGACATCGGCAAGAACATCGTCGGCGTGGTGCTTGGCTGCAATGGCTACGACGTGGTCGACCTCGGCGTCATGGTCTCCTGCGACAACATCCTGAAGGCGGCGCTCGAGCATCGCGTCGACATCATCGGCCTGTCCGGCTTGATCACCCCGTCGCTCGAGGAAATGGCCCACGTCGCCAGCGAAATGCAGCGTCAGGGCATGAAGCAGCCGCTGTTGATCGGCGGCGCGACGACCAGCCGCGCCCATACCGCCATCAAGATCGCCCCCAACACCGATGGCGCCGTCGTCTACGTGCCGGACGCCTCGCGCGCCGTCGGCGTCGCCACCAAGCTGCTCTCGGTCGATCAGCGCGACGGCTACATGGCCGAAATCGTCGCCGAGTACAAGGCCGTGCGCAGCGAACACGCCGGCCGCAAAGGCGCCACCATGGTCACGCTGGAAGAAGCGCGCGCCAACCGTTTCGTGCCGGATCAGCCGTTCTCGCCGACCATCCCGAAACAGCTCGGCCTTCAAACGCTCAACCCGAGTCTGGCCGACCTGGCGCTGCTCATCGACTGGACGCCGTTCTTCCAGAGCTGGGATCTGGCCGGTCGCTATCCGGCCATCCTCGAGAACGAAACCGTCGGCGAAACCGCCCGCCAGTTGTTCGCCGACGCCAAGGCCATGCTGGCCAAAATCGTCAGTGAAAACTGGCTGTCGGCCCGTGCCGTCTTCGGCCTCTACCCGGCCAGCACCGAGAACGAAGACATCATCATCTACGCCGACGAGTCACGAACCACCGAACTGACCCGTTGGGTCGGCCTGCGCCAGCAACACAAACAGCCGCCCGGCCGCTTCAACCTGGCGCTCGCCGATTTTGTCGGCCAGCGCGACTACGTCGGCGCCTTTGCCGTCACCGCCGGCCATCGCATCGAAGAGCGCGTCGCCGCTTTCGAGGCCGCCAACGACGACTACTCGGCGATCATGCTCAAGTCGCTCGCCGACCGCCTGGCCGAAGCCGCCGCCGAATGGCTGCATCTGCAAATCCGCACCGAGTACTGGGGCTACGCGACCGACGAAGCACTCACCAACAACGAGCTGATCAGCGAGCAATACCAAGGCATCCGCCCCGCCCCCGGCTACCCGGCCTGCCCGGACCACACCGCCAAACGCGAACTGTTCGCCCTGCTCGACGCCCCAACCAACGCCGGCATGCAACTGACCGAATCCTGCGCCATGACTCCGGCGGCGGCCGTCTCCGGCTTCTACATCGGGCATCCGGCGGCAGCCTACTTCGCCATCCCGAAGATCGGCCGCGACCAACTCGAAGACTGGGCTGGCCGCAAGGGAATGTCGATCAAGGACGCCGAATACTGGCTGGCGCCACTGCTGTAAGACTGGGCGGGGACAAATCATACGGGACATGCCGACGAGGGATGTCCCGTTTTTCCTGGGGGCCGATGCGGAAACCGATTGATTCCGAATTTCCCTTCAAGCTGCCGCCGGCGGTGGAAGCAACATTTGTGAGGTCTTGCCCGTGAGCTTCATCCACTCATCCAGGATGGGGACGATGCGCTCGTACCGCCCGTGGCCATTACGGGCGATCAAGCTGCGGTTGATGAGCCGCTTGATCGCCTGCTGGGCGGACCCGCGAGAGAACCCCAGCCGCTCGTAGAGCGCCAACGAGGATTCCGAGAACAGGTCCTGGCCTTCGAGCAGGAGGAGATAAACCGCCTGATCGGACAACAAGAGATCGGACCAGGCCTTTTCACACCAGCCGCCCTCGCCGGTCAGTTCGATCTCGATGTCCTCCCAGGTACCCACGATGTCATCCGATTTGCGAAGCACCATCTGGCTGACCAGCCCGGTGATGACCTGTGCGTTCCGGCCGGATCGGTTGAACAGATCCCATAGCAGGTCCGCCTTTATCTCCAGGCCGGTGATCATCTGGTTGATGCGAGCCAGATGATCGACAAAGGGACGATCAAGCAGGGGGAAATCAACCACGGTGGCGAAATTGAAGAAAGGAGCCTTCTGGTCGTTGAACAGGCGCTGCAAATCGGCGAGTGACGATCCGGTGAAGATGACCGCGATGTTGGGGGGGGCCATGTCCAGCATGGTTCTCAGCGAAGCGGCGAAGGTTGCAAAGGCCGAGGAGGTAGCCAGGTGCTGGATTTCGTCCAGAACAATCAGGCCGGGACGCCCGTCGAGATACTTGACCCATTGCTGGAAGCTGGTGGTGGCCAGGGTCAATTCGTTGGGAAGCGCCGGACGGGGGCGGTCGGCCCGCTCCACTTCGGCAGAAAAGTCCACGACTCCGAAGTTGAGGCCGGCCTTCGCCTTGACCTTGGCCTGATGCTCGGGGAGCGCATCCTGCAGCGCCCGGATGAGCGCCAAGTGGGGTTGGTCCTTGTTCTCCCAGAACGAGCAATAGAAGGTGTTGACCACGCCCTTCTCCGCCGCCGCCGGAATCAGATCGCGCTTTAGGTATTCTGTCTTGCCAATACGGCGCCGGCCAAAGAAGGCGAGGCGGGAGAGTCCCTGGTCGAACAACTGCGCAAGATGCGCTTGAGCCAGCTCGGGGCGAGGATAGTGCCAATCGATCATGGTTGCACCTGTCTGAAAATTATACGTTGCATGTATATATTGCAGTATATACAGCAGACGTATAATTTCAATACCCCATCAGCGCGTCCGGAATTCCGCACTGACGCCCGGCCCGATTCCGGATTTCCACACACGCCGATCTTGCCAGCCGCGCGGCCGGCCGCACAAAAATCCATCAAATCAGCCGGTTGACCGTAGCAATCGCGGCTGGCACGTCTCCTGCAGTCGTGAATGGTGCAGCCGCCTCGCGGCGCATTCCAATTACCGGAGGAGATAAAACATGAAACTGCGTTCCCTGATCATCGCCGCCACGCTGGCCGTCGGCACCACCGCCGGCCACGCGGCCGATTTCATCAATGTGCTGACCGGCGGTACCAGCGGCGTCTATTACCCGCTCGGCGTGTCGCTGACCCAGATTGCAGGCCGGCAAGGGCGAGATCGCCTTCACGCTCGGCGACACCCTGTCGGAAGCCTGGAAGGGCAATGCCGAGGTCGGTTTCAAGGCGCCGCTGAACAAGCTGCGCACGGTCGCCGCGATCTACCCCAACTACATCCATTTCCTGGCCGCCGCCGACTCCGGCATCAAGTCGCTGGCCGACCTCAAGGGCAAGCGCGTCTCGGTCGGCGCGCCGAAGAGCGGCACCGAACTGAACAGCCGCGACATTCTGAAGGCGGTCGGCCTGGGTTATCAGGATTTCGCCAAGGTCGAATACCTCGGTTACTCGGAATCGGTCGAGCTCATGAAGAACCGCCAGCTCGACGCGACGCTGCTCTCCTCCGGCCTCGGCGTCGCCGCCGTGCGCGATCTGGCCACGGCGCTGAAGATCGTCGTCATTCCGATCCCGGCCGAGGTCGTGGCCAAAATCGGCGATGCTGCCTACCAGTCCGGCACCATTCCGGCCAATACCTACAACGGCCAGACTGCTGACGTAAACACCGTGCTCGTGCCGAACTACCTGGTCACCCACGCCGGCGTTGCCGAGGACATGGTCTACAAGATGACCAAGTCGATGACCGAGAACCTCGACACCATGGCCACCGCCCACGCTGCCGCCAAGGCGATCAAAAAGGAAAAGATGGCCGCCGGCTCGCCGGTGCCGCTGCACCCGGGTGCCGAGAAGTACTACCGCGAAGCCGGGCTGCTCAAGTAAGCGATCATGACCAATAACGTCTCCCCGATGAACATCGAGCAGGAGACGTTCTCCGAGCACGGCGCCCAGCGCCGTCTCGGGGGCGTCGCGCTCCTCGTGCTGACCGGCATCGCGCTCGTCTTTTCGCTCTACCAGCTGAGCGTCGCGGCCTTCCATCCGCTGTCCAGCCTGGTCATGCGCGCCCTGCATGTCGGCTTTCTGCTGACCCTGACCTTCATCCTCTTTCCGCCGTACAAGCGCGCCCGCCACGACCGCGTGGCGCCCGGCGACTGGCTGCTCGCCGGCGCCGCCTTCCTGCTCGCCTGCTATCAATGGATCTACGAGGTCGACCTGATCCAGCGCGCCGGCGACCCGAGCACCGTTGACCTCGTGGTCGGCACGGCGATGATCGCCCTCCTCTTCGAGGCGGCGCGCCGCATTCTCGGCCTGGCGCTGCCGGCCATCTGCGCCGCCTTCCTGCTCTACGGCCTGTTCGGCCAGTATCTGCCGGGCGATCTTGCCCACCGCGGCTACGACTTCGCCCAGGTCGTCGACCAGATCGGCTTCGGCACCGAGGGCATCTTCGGCATCCCGACCCTGGTTTCGGCCAGCTACATTTTCCTGTTCGTGCTGTTCGGCGCCTTTCTCGAACATGCCGGGATGATCAACCTGTTCAACTCGGTGGCGCTCGGCTTCGTCGGCCATACCAAGGGCGGTGCCGCCAAGGTCGCGGTCGTCTCGTCCGGGCTGATGGGGTCGATTTCCGGCTCTGGCGTCGCCAACGTGCTGACCACCGGCCAGTTCACCATCCCGCTGATGAAGCGTTTCGGCTATTCCGGGGTGTTCGCCGGCGCCGTCGAGGCAACGGCGTCGATGGGCGGCCAGATCATGCCGCCGGTCATGGGCGCCGTCGCCTTCATCATGGCCGAGAACCTCAACCTGCCTTACGTCGAGATCGTCAAGGCGGCGCTGATCCCGGCCATCCTCTATTACGCCACGGTGTTCTGGATGGTGCACCTGGAAGCCGGGCGGCGGAATCTCGACGGCCTGAGCAAGGAAGACTGCCCCAACCCGTGGCAGGCGATCCGCGAGCAGTGGTACCTGGTGCTGCCGCTGGCCGGCCTGGTCGGCATGCTGTTCAACGGCTTCACGCCGATGTATTCGGGCATGGTCGGCCTGGCGCTGTGCGCCATCCTGATCCTCGGTGCCGCCATCGGCGCCCGCCTGTCGTCCACCGCCTTCCGCTTCGTCTTCTGGGTCGCCGTCGGCCTTGGCGCCTCGCTGCTCGTCAAGTGGGGCGTCTACCCTGTGCTGATCGTCATCGCCTTGCTGGTCGCCGCCTGCTTCTTCGTCCAGGGCGGCCGCGACACGCTGCGCGTCATGCGCGCCAGCCTGGTCGACGGTGCCCGCCAGGCGCTGCCGGTCGGCGTCGCCTGCGCCATCGTCGGCATCATCATCGGCATCCTGACGCTGACCGGCGCGGCGACCAATTTCGCCGGCTTCATCCTCAAGGTCGGCGAGGACAGCCTGTTCGTCTCGCTGCTGCTCACCATGCTGATCTGCCTGGTGCTCGGCATGGGCATCCCGACCATCCCGAACTACATCATCACCAGCTCGATCGCCGCCCCGGCCCTGCTCGATCTCGGCGTGCCGCTCATCGTCAGCCACCTGTTCGTCTTCTACTTCGGGATCATGGCCGACCTGACGCCGCCGGTGGCGCTGGCCGCCTTCGCCGCCAGTTCGGTAGCCCGGGAGCCGGCGATGAAGATCGGCCTCAAGGCGGTGCAGATCGCCATTGCCGGCTTCGTCGTGCCGTTCATGGCGGTCTACGACAACGCGCTGATGTTGCAGGGCGATCCGTCGGCACTGGCGGTGGCCTACATCGTCGGCAAGGCCTTGCTGGCCATCACCCTGTGGGGCGCCGCCAGCATCGGTTACCTGCGCGCGCCGCTGGCCGCCTGGGAACGCGTCTGGGCCGCACTGGCCGCCTTCCTGCTGGTTGCCGCGCTGCCGCTGACCGACGAAATCGGCTTCGCCGCCTGCGCTGCGTTCATCGGCTGGCACCTGATCCACAGCCGTCGCCTGCACCCGGCATGAACGCCATCTGTCTCGTCGCCGGCCTGCTCATCGCGCCGCTCGGCGAGACGGTCACGCTGCGGTGGACGCATTCGGTCCAGAAAACCCTGTGGGCGGAAGACTACCGCCTGCAGGGCAATGCCCTGAAGCTGACCTCGGCCCGCGTGCAAGGCACCGGCGCCGGCATGGAACCGCCGCTTGATGCGGTCTACCGGGCCGGCGCCTGGCATTACACGCCGCCGTTGCCGCCGCTGCCGGCGGTGACGCTGCGGCATTCGCCCTATGTTGCCCCGTACACCGTCTGCGCCGGGGCCGACTGCCGGCCGATGCCGGCCTGGCTGCCCGGTCTGCCGGCCGATGCCCTGGTTTCGCTGCAACCATGCCCGCCGTCACCCTGACCCTGCCGGCCGCCGCCAAAAGTGGTTACGATGCGCCGATGGGCCGTGCCGCTTTTTCATCCCGAACCTGGTTGCTGACCTCGGCAGCGGCCGTTGCCTGCCTGCTGATCGGCCTGCTCGGCTATCAATTGCTGCTCGGCGCCTATCTCGCGCACGAACGGCAAGCGGCGACGCAGCGCCTCGATGCCTTCGCGCTGTCGCTGGAAGCGACGCTGAACCGCCACGAATCGCTGCCCGGCCTGCTCGCCCTCGAGCCGTCGCTGGCCGCGCTGCTCCGCGAGCCGCGCAATGCGCAGCGGATCGCCGCCGCCAACGCCTACCTGGAGGCCGCCCAGCAAGGCGCCGCAGTTTCCGCCACCTACCTGATCGACGCCGAGGGGATGACCCTGGCCGCCAGCAACTGGCGCCAGCCGCGCAGTTTCGTCGGCCACAACTACGCCTTCCGCCCCTATTTCACCGACGCCGTCGCCCATGGACTCGGCCGCTTCTACGGCGTCGGCGTCACCACCGGCGAACCCGGCTACTTCCTTGCTGCGCCGGTCCGCGAGCAGGGCCGGGTGCTCGGCGTCGTCGTCCTCAAGGTCGGCCTCGAGGCCATGGAACAGGCCATGGCCGGGGCCGGCGACACGCTGCTGCTGGCCGACGCCGACGGCATCGTCTTCCTGTCCTCCGAACGCCGCCTGCGCTACCGGTCGCTGGCCCCTTTGCCGGCCGACGTCACGGCCCGCCTGGCGGCGACCCGGCAATACGGCAAGCCGACCATTCCGCTGCTGGCCGACCGGCCGCTCGATCTCGACGCGGTACGCCCGCTGCGCCTGGCCCTGCCCGACCAGCCGGCCCGCGAGCTGCTGCAGGTCACCCGCCCGGTCGGCAACCTCGGCTGGCGCGTCGTCCAGCTCGGCCGGCCCGACGAAGCCCGCGGCGCGGCGTTTTCCGGGGCGCTGGCGGTGGCGCTGGCGGCCGCCTTCGCCATGGGTGTCGCCGCCCACCTGCGCCATCGCCGCCACCGGCGCGAGGAACTGCGGCGCATCCACGCCGAACTCGAACAGCGGATCGCCGAACGCACCGCCGACCTGACCGACAAGATCGCCGAATTGCAGCGCACCGAAGCGATTCTTCACGAGACCCGCGACACCGCCGTGCAGGCCGGCAAGCTGGCCGTGCTCGGCCAGTTGGCGGCCGGCATCAGCCACGAGCTGAACCAGCCGCTGGCCGCGCTGCAGACCTTCGCCGACAACGCCGCCGCCCTGCTCGCCCGCGGTCGACACGACGAAGTCGGCGAAAACCTGCAGATGATCCGCGAACTGATCGGCCGCACCGGGCGCATCGTGCGCCAGCTCAAGACCTTTGCCCGCAAGGAGGCGGCGACGCCGCAGGCGGTGACCATCGCCACCGCCATCGAACACGCCCTGCTGCTGGTCGAGCCGCGCCGGCGCGACTACGGCGCCCGCATCGACGTCGCCCAGGACGATCCCGGCCTGGGTGTCGTCGCCGAGGCCGGGCGGCTCGAGCAGGTGCTGGTCAACCTGCTGCTCAACGGCCTCGACGCCATGCACGGGCTGCCCGAGCCGCGCCTCGAAATCACCGTTGCCCGCCTTGGCGCCCATGTCCGCCTGAGCGTGCGCGACCACGGGCCGGGCATCGCCGACGAGGTGCGCAGCCACCTGTTCGAACCCTTCTACACGACCAAGCCGGCCAGCGAGGGCCTCGGCCTCGGCCTGGCCATTTCGCTGGCCATCGTCGAGAGCTACGGTGGCACACTACGTACCGACAACGCGGCCGACGGCGGCGCCGTGTTCGAGTTGCTGCTTCCGGCCGCCGACAACGAGGACAACAATGGCCGATGAATCCGGGCAAGCGGCGACGCTGCCGGTCTTCCTGGTCGAGGACGACAGCGCCGTGCGCAAGGGTTGCGAACAGGCGCTGGCGATTGCCGACATCGCCGTGCGCGGCTTTGCCGACGCCGAAACCATGCTCGCCGCGCTGGCCACCAGCCGGCCGGCGTTGGTGGTGAGCGACATCCGCCTGCCCGGCCGCGACGGCATGGCGCTGCTGCGCGAACTGCGCCAGTTCGACCGCGACCTGCCGGTGCTGCTGGTCACCGGCCACGGCGACGTGGCCATGGCCGTCGAGGCGATGCGCGAGGGAGCCCACGATTTCATCGAAAAGCCCTTCCCGTCCGAACGCCTGATCGCCGCGGTACGCAGCGCCCTGGACAAGCGCGCCTTGCTGCTCGAAAACCGCCAGCTCAAGGAACGCCTTCACGCCGCCGGGCTCGACGCGCTGATCGGCGAAACGCCGGCCATGCAGGCCATCCGCCAGATGATCGCGGCCCTCGCGCCGACCGGCGTGGACATCCTGATCAACGGCGAAACCGGCTGCGGCAAGGAAGTCGTCGCCCGCGCCATCCACGACGCCAGCGGCCGGCGCGGCGCCTTTGTCGCGGTCAACTGCGCGGCGCTGCCGGAAAGCGTCTTCGAAAGCGAACTCTTCGGCCATGAGGCGGGCGCCTTCACCGGCGCCGGCAAGCGTCGCGTCGGGCGCATCGAGCATGCCGGCGGCGGCACGCTGTTTCTCGACGAGATCGAGTCGATGCCGCTGGCCCTCCAGGTCAAGCTACTGCGCGTCCTCCAGGAACGCAGCGTCGAACGCCTGGGCAGCAACCAGAGCATTCCCGTCGATTGCCGCGTCGTCGCCGCCAGCAAGGCCGACCTCAAGGCGCTGGCCGACGCCGGCCAGTTCCGCGCTGACATCTACTATCGGCTCAACGTCGTCAGCATCGACCTGCCGCCGCTGCGCGAAAGACGCGCCGACATCCCGCTGCTCATCGCCGCCTTCCTGCAGGAAGCGGCGCAACGCTACCAGCGCCCGCTGGCGAGCTGGACGCCGGCCGACCTCGCCCGCTGGCAGGCCCACGACTGGCCGGGCAACGTGCGCGAATTGAAGAATGTCGCCAACCGCTGGGCGCTCGGCCTGGCCGACGGGTTGGCCGCGTCGGCGGCCGGCGATGGGCCGGGCACGTCGCTGAGCGCCCAGGTCGACGCGGCCGAACGGCAGGCCATCGAAGCCGCCCTGCGCGCCCACGCCGGCAACGTCGCCCAGGCGGCGGAAGCGCTGCAGGTGCCGAAGAAGACGCTGTACGACAAACTGGCCCGGCACGGCATCAGCGCCGAACAGTTCAGGGAACATTAGAACGGCGTTCCGCCAGGCCGCCACAAAGCCGGAAAATCGACGAAAATTCGGCCATGCATCCCGAACTCAACGTCGATCTCAGCCGCCTCAACACGCTCGCCCTGCCCGGCAAGGCTGCCGCGTACCAAAAAATCACTACGCCAGCGCAACTGTCCGCCCCCGAACTGGCCGGCCACCAGCGTTTCATTCTCGGCGGCGGCAGCAACCTGGTGCTGACCGGCGATTTCGACGGCCTCGTCCTGCACATGGCCATTCCCGGCAGGCGCCTGGTGAAGGAAGACGGCGAGGCTTTCTACATCGAGGCCGGGGCCGGCGAGAACTGGCATGACTTCGTGCAATGGACCGTGCAGCAGGGCTGGCCGGGGCTGGAAAACCTGAGCCTGATCCCCGGCACGGTGGGCGCCGCGCCGATCCAGAACATCGGCGCCTACGGGCTGGAAGTCGGCGAGTGCTTCCATTCGCTGACGACCTGGGATTTTGAAAAACGGGCATTTTTTCCGGTTGACCGTAGCAATTGCCGATTCGCCTACCGTGACAGCGTTTTCAAGCAGGAAGGCTGGCATTTGAGCGGGCGGATGGCGATCACCTCGGTGGTTTTCCGGCTGCCCAAGGCGTGGACGCCCAACCTGCGTTATGCCGACGTGAATCAGGAACTGGCGGCGCAAGAAATCGCCACGCCAACGGCGCAGGATATCGCCAAGGCGATCGTCGCCGTCCGCCAGCGCAAGTTGCCGGACCCGGCGATCATTCCGAACACAGGCAGTTTTTTCCACAATCCGGTCGTCGCTGCGGCACAGGCTGCAGCGCTGGCCGCCGATTTCCCGACGCTGCCGTGCTATCCGCAGGCGGACGGCCGGGTCAAGCTGGCGGCCGGCTGGCTCATCGAGCAGGCCGGCTGGAAGGGCAAGGATCTCGGCCCGGTCGGCATGTATGAAAAACAGGCGCTGGTGCTGGTCAATCGCGCAGCGGACGATGGCCGCCGTGCAGGCCGACGTGCAAGCCCGCTTCGGCGTCGCCCTCACTCCCGAGCCGATTTTCCTGTAACGAACAGGCAGGCGGCGATGCCGGTGGCCAGCGCATCGGCCATGCGGGCCTGCCGTTCGGGGTCGGCCAGCTCGAGTTCTTCGTCGCGGTGCTTGATGACGCCGGCCTCGAAAAGCACGGCCGGCAGCGTCGTCCGGTAGAGCACGACGAGATTGTCGTAATACCAGACGCCGTTTTCGGCGTCGGCCGCCAGATGCTTGCGACCATGCCAGGCGGACGGCACAAAACCGGCCCGACGCAACATGGCGCCCATGCTCGAGGCGCAGAGCAGGCTGGTTTCCAGGTCGGGGTTCTGCGCCGACACGAAAATCCCGTAGCCGCGCTTGACCTCGGTGTAAGTCTGCTCCGTGCCTTGCCAGAGCCACGGCTTGAGCCAGGATTCGTCGATCGAATCGTGGTGGATGGAAATGAAAAAATCGCTGCCCGCCGCCTGCGCCGGGCGGGCCGCCAGGCTGCCGATGTCGCCGGCAAAATTGACCTCGCGCACGGACTCGCCGCGACCGCGCATGATGCCGGCGAGCACCCCGGCAAATTCGCGGTTGAAGGCGAATTCCGGACGGCCGCGCGCACTCGTCGCGCCGCCATCGAGGCCGCCGTGCCCGACATCGACGGCAACCAGCGGCGGCGCAGCGATTGCTACGGTCAACCGGAAAAAAAGGGCAAAAATGAAATGGCGCTTGCGGATCATCGGCCGATTATCGCCGCAACTCGCCGCCAGCGCCGCAAAAGGCGGCCGGGCAATGGATCGCCCGGCGCTATTTGCGCTATAGTTTCCGGCCAGCCAAGGGACGACAACGATGAGTGACGAGACTATCCAACCGCGGGGCACCAGCGCCCACATGCCCGATCTGAACTGGAGTCAGGTCCGCGAAACCGTGCTCATGCTCGAACTCGCCGCCGTCCAGATCGAATCGGCCATGAAGGACAGCGACGCCTCGGTCGAGGTGCTGACCGACTCGTTCACCACCATGGCCAGCTACATGCGGACCATTTCCGATACCGTGCAGACCCTGCCCGACGACGGCGCCGTCGGCCTCGCCAAGCAAAACCTGAGCGGCGTCTCCGAGCACGTTTCCGGCATGGTGCACCAGGCCATCATCGCCTTCCAGTTCTACGACAAACTGGTCCAGCGCCTGGCCCACGTCGGCATCAGCCTGGGCGATCTGAGCGATCTGGTGGCTGACAGCCGGCGCCTGTTCAACCCCAGCGAATGGTGTTCCCTGCAGAACAGGATCCGCACCAAATACACCACGCGCGAGGAAATCGCCATGTTCGAAGCCGTCATGCAGGGCATGCCGGTACAGCAAGCCGTCGACAAGTTCATGGCCGACATGAAGGAAAAGAACGACGACATCGAACTTTTCTGACGTGGGCAAATTTCCCGTTGAACGATGCGGGCGATGACGTTAACATGAAGCCATAAAACAAGGACAACCGGATACCCGAAATGAATGCCATGGAAGCCCCCAGCCCTTGCCGGAGCGCCCGACCATGACATCCGTCGACGGCCTGCCCGACCTGCCGGGCATCGATACGGCCGACGGCCTCAGGCGCATGCTGAACAAGCCGGCGCTATACGAAAAAATCCTGCGCGACTTTCACGCCCGCCTCATCGACGCGCCCCAGGTCATTCGCACGATGCTGGCCGGCGGCGATTTCGCCAGCGCCGAACGACAGGCGCACAGCGCCAAGGGACTGGCCGGAACCATCGGTGCCCTGGACCTGCAAAATGCCGCCATGGCACTCGAAAAAGTCCTGCACAACGGCGAAATGCCCTCCGAGACAGTATTCGCCCGGTTCGACCAGGAACTCAGAACGGTGATCGACGGCATCGCCGTCGGCTTCGATATCGGCCCGAGCAACTGAGCCGCCGCTCAGAAGTCGGCCGCCGCTTCCCAGACGATATTCGCCTTCGGCCCGCCCTTGCCGGTGCGCTCCAGCATATCGATCAAGGGCCAGGCACGCTGGCTCATGGCGACGACCGGTTCCTTCTTTTTCCCCGTTTCATCGCGTTCGTCCTCGTCCGGCGGCGGAGGCGGCGCCTCGGCCCGTTTGACCGCCTCGCGCAGACTCTGCGCGGCTGGCGCCATCTCGGCCAGCGTAAAAGTGCCCCGTGCCGTCGTCGCCTTGCCGAGCGCCTGCAGCAATGGCCGCGCGGCCTCGGCGAACATCAGCAATTCACCCGTTTCACTGGAATAAAAGCGGACCAACATTGTTTTTCCTTTCCCTGCATGGGTTCCCGGTTGTCACGCCGCGCCGCCTTGGGCACAATGATCCGAAGGGAGACAAATATCATGTCTGCAAATATTAACGCCAATTCCTTCGACACAGGCGCCGACGACCTCGAGCGCTTTGCGCTGGAAGAATGCGTCAAGCGACACCGTGTGGATCAGCGCGTATCGGTCCTCATCCTCCCCGACAAACGCTGCGAAATGGCCATCAAGTTTGCCCGCCTCGGGGCCCAGGTTATCGTCGCCGAACAAGCCGAGCTGAAAGCCGAAATCGAAGGCCGGATCCTGGCCGCCGGGCTGCGCGACGAAATCACCTTTGCCACCTGCACCCTGCCGGCCCTGCCCGACGAGCTCCCCGGCGAACCCTACGACATCGTGGTCGTTCGCCGCGGCCTGTGCAGCGTCCCCTATGAAGACGCTCGCCGCCTTGTCCGGCAAATGCTGCTCAAGCTCAAGATCGGCGGCAAACTCTACGTTTCCGTCCTCGGCCTGCACTCCGAACTGAGCGAAGGCTATGCCGCCAGCGAAGCCAATATCGACGAGCGCTTCAGCGAGCTTGCCCCGGCGCTCGCCGAAAAATACGGCATCCACGAACCGGTCTGCCTGTATACCGAGCGCAACCTCTTCATGCTGCTGCTCGAAGCCGGGGCCAGTGTCCTGCGCACGCAGACGACCACCTACGGCAACGTCAAGGGCATCGCCGTTCGCGTCTGATGCGGCTCGGCATCGACCTTGGCGGAACCAAGACCGAGATCGTCGCGCTGGCCGATGATGGCAGCGAGTTGCTGCGCCAGCGCATCCCGACGCCACAGGGCGACTACCTGGCGACCGTCATGGCCATTGCCGGGCTGGTTGAAAACGTCGAAAACCAACTTGGCCGGCGGGGCAGCGTCGGCATCGGCATCCCCGGCGCCGAATCGCTGGCCACCGGCCTGATCAAGAATGCCAACTCGACCTGCCTGATCGGCAAGCCACTCAGGCGCGATCTGCAAGCCCTGCTCCAGCGCGACATCCGGCTGGCCAACGATGCCAATTGCTTTGCCCTTTCCGAAGCGGTCGATGGCAGCGGACGGGACGCCGACATCGTGTTCGGCATCATTCTCGGCACCGGCGTCGGTGGGGGCATCGTCATCAACCGGCAAGTGCTGACCGGGGCCAACGCCATTGCCGGCGAATGGGGCCACAACCCGCTCCCGCTGCCGGCCGGCGACGACCTGCCCCTGCCCCACTGTTACTGCGGGCGGGCCGGCTGCATCGAAGCCTACCTGTCCGGCCCGGCGCTGGCCGAAGACCATCGCCGCCATACCGGTCAAAGCTTGAGCGCCGACCAGATCGACCGCCTTGCCGCGAACGGCGACGCCGCCTGCGAGGCGTCGCTGGGCCGCTATGAAGAGCGCCTCGGGCGCGCCCTGGCCGGTGTCATCAACCTGCTCGACCCGCAGGTCATCGTCATCGGCGGCGGGCTGTCGAACATCCAGCGGCTTTATCGCAATTTGCCGGAATGCTGCGGTCGACACGTTTTTTCGGACGTTTTCAACACCCAATTCCGGCCGCCCGCACATGGGGATTCCTCGGGGGTACGTGGCGCAGCATGGTTGTGGGATTGATGGCAAAATCCGGCGACCATGGCAGACGTTTCCCTCTTCATCGGCGGCATACGCCCACTTCCTGAATCCGGCCGGCCGACCGGCATGTACAAGCAGCCAGCCAGCGGCCGGCTCGAACTCGGCCGCGAGGGCTTCATCGGCGACGAGCAGGCCGACCGGCGCGTGCACGGCGGCCCCGAGAAGGCCGTCCACCTCTACCCGGCACGTCATTACGCCAGACTGGCCGAACGTTTCCCGGAGGCGGCGCCACAACTGGTCATCGGCAGCCTTGGCGAAAACATTTCGACGGCCGAACTCGACGAAAACGATGTCCGCATCGGCGACCTCTGGCGCCTCGGCAGCGCCGAGCTGCAGGTTTGTCAGCCGCGCAACCCGTGCTGGAAAATCGACGAGCGCTTCGCCAGCGACGGCATGGCTGCCTTCATCGCCGAGCATCGGCTGACCGGCTGGTACTGGCCATCGCCCCGCCCTTGGCGATCTGGAAAAACTCGCCGGCAGCCCCGGCATCGCCAAAAACTGGCAACAAAAGATCGTTTCGCGGGTCGAATGGCTCCGAAAAAATCCAGAAAAGACGTCGCCCGCACCGGTGGCGTTCCACGCGAAACCCGAAAATCCATGAACGATACCGACGCTCGCCGCCTGTGGATCAGGCTGTTCCTGCCTTTTGCCGCCGGCTATTTCCTGTCCTACCTTTACCGGACGGCCAATGCCGTCATCGGCCCGGTTCTCGCCCGCGAACTGAGTCTTGGCGACAACGCGCTGGGCCTGCTGACGAGCACCTATTTTCTCGCCTTCGGCGCCGCCCAGTTGCCGCTCGGCATGTTGCTCGACCGCTTCGGGCCGCGTCGCGTCGAGGCCGGATTACTCCTCATCGCGGCCGCCGGCGCTGCCGTTTTCGCACTGTCCGACGATCTGGGCGGCCTGGCGGTCGGCCGGGCAATGATCGGCCTTGGTGTTTCGGCCTGTCTGATGGCTTCGTTCAAGGCCTTTGCCCAGTGGTTTCCGCCCGAGCGGCAAGCCTCGCTGACCGGCTGGATCATGGCCTCGGGCGGTCTCGGCGCGCTGGCCGCCTCGAAGCCACTGGAACTGGCCCTCGGCTTCGCCACCTGGCAGGAAATCATTTTTGCCCTCTCGGTAGCCACCCTGACCGTCGCCGCCACGATCTTCTTCGTCGCCCCCGACAAGCCGGGCGAGGCTGGCGGCGCCGGCCTGGCCGAGCAACTGGCCGGCGTCAGGCGGATATTCTCGAGCGCCCATTTCTGGCGCTATGCCCCGATGGGCTTCTGGTTCACCGGCGGCTTCATGGCCGTGCAAGGCCTGTGGGTGGCACGCTGGATGACGGTCATGGAAGGCCTGGATGGGGCGGCAATTGCCGCCCGCCTGACCTGGATGAGCGGTGCCATGCTCGGCGGCTTCGTCTTCATGGGCTTCTTCGCCACCCGTCTGGTCCATCGCGGCATCCAGCTCGACACCATTTATCGCGCCTCGATGCTCGTCGCCATCAGCCTGCTCGCCCTGATCAGCAGCCTGCCCACTTTTGCCGGCAACCTGCTGTGGCCTGTCCTCGGCGCCTGTTTCTCGCTCTCCAATGTTTCCTATTCGCTGGTCGCCCAGGCCTTCCCGTCAGCCCTCTCGGGACGCGCCAACACCGCGCTCAACCTGCTCGTATTTGCCGGCGCCTTCGGCCTGCAATGGGGCATCGGGATCCTCGTCGATGCCCTGCAGGCACACGGCTGGGCTGGCGACGCGGCGTTTCGCGGCGCCTTCTTCACGCTCCTAGGCGGCCAGTTCCTGGCCCTGCTCTGGATGCTCAGACCCCGCCGGCAGGTCTGAGACAACGAGGTCGACCTGCTGCAGATGGCCGACCTCCCCGGCCTCGGACAGGTAAAGCCCGGCCGCCCGGATCTGCCCGAGCAGTTCGTTGGATTTCGTTTTTAGCGAAAATTCCGCGTTGACCGTAGCAGTGTAGAGCGCCCCGACCCCCTGCTCCTTGAGCGTGCCGTAACCGTCGGCCGACCACACGCCGAGCTGGCCAAAGGCGGCGTCGGCCTCATCGATCCAGCCGTTGTGGTCGCCGTCGAGCCCGGCCAGATCGGCGAAACCGTTGCCGCTGGCGACGCCGAACAACTCGCTGCCATCGTCGGCCCGGCCATTGCCGTTGCGGTCGAACACCAGGTAGCCGCTGCCCTGGCCGATGCCGGGAATCTGCTCGGCGGTGCCATCGGCATTCAGATCGAAGGCGATGCAATCCTCGGTCAGCTCGCAGGCCTTGCCGTTGAAACTGAGCATCAGGGGATCGCTCAGCTTGACCGTGGCGCTCTCCTCCTCGACCTTCTCGCTGGCGTAATTGCGCTCCATGGCCAGCGCGTAATCGAATTCAATCACTTTGCCATCGCAGGTCGTCACCTTGCCGTTGCCGCACACCGTCGTCTTTTCCGATTCGCTGACCGTTTCCCGGATGGTGCGCTGCCAGCTGATTTCCGCACCGCGCCGGGCGACCGCCGGCTGAGCCGGCAAAGCCTCGCCGGCGGCAAACTTTTCCCCGACTTTCTTGCCATCCATTGCCGCCATGATGGCGTCGAGCAGCGATTGCAGCATTTGCTGGATTTTCTGCCGCTCGGATTTCCGCGCCTCGGCCGGGCTCAGCGAGAGATCGTCAAATATGCGGCGAAACTCCCGCACGCTGGTGATCTCCAGCGCCTGGCTGCGACTCGCTTCGTGCGTGGACGACAGCTGAATGTTCGAATCCTGAATTTTCATGATCGACTCCTTGCGTGATTGGGCTTAGCTCAGTGCAAGGGTCGTGCCGAACGCCTCGGCCGCCGGAAAATCAAAACTCGAGTGGATCGACCTCGATGTGCCAGCGCAGTTTCGACGGCGCCTTGATGCCTTCGATGGCCTCGCGCCAGCGCGGCAGGAAATTCTGCAAGGCGGGACGGGACGCGGACTCGGCCAGCAACTGGCCACGTTCGAGATTGGCCAGCCGGGCCAGTTTCATCGGCACCGGGTCATAAATCATGACGTTTTCGTGCTCGCCGATCAGCGGCAAGGTCGCGGCGGCATTCAGGAAAGCGATGGAATCGGCCATCTCGGGCGCTTCGGCCCGCAGCACGGCCTGGAAGGCGTAGGGCGGGAAGCCGGCCTGCTCGCGCTCCTTGAGCTGCTGGGCAGCAAATCCCGGATAGTCGTGCTCGACCAGCGCGGCAAACAGCGGGTGATCCGGGTACTCGGTCTGGATCAGCACCTCGCCCTTGAGCTCGGCCCGCCCGGCCCGCCCGGCTACCTGCATGAGCTGCGCGAACAGGCGCTCCGGCGCGCGCCAGTCGGCGGCGTAGAGGGCGGCATCGGCGCCAAGCGCACCGACCAGCGTCAATTTGGGGAAATCGTGGCCCTTGGCCAGCATCTGGGTGCCGACCAGAATATCGGCCTGACCGCCGTGGATGAGTTCCAGCATGGCCTCCCACTGCTTGCGGCTCTTGACCGAGTCACGGTCGACACGCAGCACGCGCGCTTCCGGAAACTGCTCCTGCAGCCACGCCTCAAGACGCTGCGTACCGCGCCCGAACGGGTGGATGTCCTGATTGCCGCAGGTCGGGCAGGCCTTCGGAACGCGGTGTTCGCAACCGCAATGATGGCAACGCAGGCGGCGATCGGCGAGGTGCAGGACCATGTTGGCGGCGCAACGCGTGCAACGCGAAATCCAGCCGCAGGCCGGGCAGGCCAAAACCGGCGCGTAACCGCGGCGGTTGAGGAAAACCAGGCTTTGCTCGCCACGTAGCAGACGTTCCTTGATGGCGGCGATCAGCGGCTCGCTGACCCCCTCCTTGAGGACCATTTTCTTGGTGTTGATCACGTGCACCGCCGGCAGCTTGGCCGCCGGGTTGGCCCGTTGGTTCAAGGTGAGCAGACCATAGCGCCGGCTCTGGGCATTGGCCCACGACTCCAGCGAGGGCGTCGCCGAGCCGAGCAGGATGGGAATGCCGAGCTGGTGGGCGCGAAAAACGCCCACATCGCGCGCCGAGTAACGCATGCCATCCTGCTGCTTGAACGATGGATCGTGCTCTTCGTCGATGACGATGAGGCCGAGCCGGGGCAGCGGCGTAAAGATCGAAAGCCGCGTGCCGAGAACGATGCTCGCCTCGCCGGCAAAGGCTGCCCGCCAGTTGCGCTCACGCGCCGCTTCGGCCAGTTCGCTGTGCAGTGACACCACTTCGGCATCGGGAAAACGCGCCCGAACCCGACCTTCAAGCTGCGGCGTCAGATTGATTTCGGGAACCAGCAGCAAGGCCTGACGACCGGCGGACAGCGCCTTGTCGACCAGGCGCAGATACACCTCGGTCTTGCCGCTGCCGGTGACGCCGTGCAGCAAATGCGCGGAAAACCCCGCCGCCGGATCGATAGCCGCCAGCGCGGTGGTCTGTTCATCGGTTAGCGCCGGCGGCTGGATCGGCTCCGCTTTTCGCCCGGCCCGAGCTTTCCGGCGATCCGGTGGATCAAGACGCTTGAGCCCGACCGGCAAAGCCTGCAGAACCACCTCACCGAGCGCAGCCTGATAGTAGGTGCTTGCGAACTCGCAGAGGCGGAAAAAATCCGGGGGCAGGGCCGGCAAGTCACGCAGTATTTCGCCGGCCGGCTTGAGCTGATCGAGCGGCCAGTCGCTGGCATCGACCACATCGACGATGACCCCGATTTTCTCGCCGCGCCCGAATGGCACGCGAACCCGGTAACCGATATCTACGGTCGACGCCGTTTCAGCCACATAATCAAAAAGGCGATGTAAGGGCAAATCGAGGGCGACGCGCAAAACGGGCATGGATTTTCCGGCCAAAGCCGTCATTTCTCCAAAAAATCGGATTTATTGCGACCCAAAACCGGGGATTTTGAGTTGTCCACAAAAACTGTGGATAACTTTGTGGATTTCTTTTGTTTTCAGCGAGCGGCAAAACTCTGTGCATAAGTCAAGCCTTGCCGCTTACTTATGGCTATTACTTACGTAATAGCCTACTGTGCGCATGCACCGTTTCGACCAGTGCCGTCACGCTATCCGGCGGCGTGAATTGGGAAATGCCGTGACCCAGATTGAAAACGTGGCCGGTATTGGCCGGGCCGAAGCTATCGAGCACTTTTTTCGCTTCGGCGGCGACGATTTCCGGCTGTGCAAACAACACGTTCGGGTCCAGATTGCCCTGCAACGCGACCTTGTCGCCAACCCGACGACGGGCCTCGCCGATGTCGATGGTCCAGTCGAGACCGACCGCATCGCAACCGATGTCGGCAATCTTTTCCAGCCACAGGCCGCCGTTCTTGGTGAACACGATGCTCGGAATGCGCTGGCCGTCCTTTTCCTTCTTCAGGCCGGCGACGATGCGACGCATGTATTGCAGCGAAAATTCCTCGTAGGCCGCGTTGGACAGCGAGCCGCCCCAGGTATCGAAAATCATCACAGCCTGGGCGCCGCAGTCGATCTGGGCGTTCAGGTAGGCAATCACGGAATCAGCCGTCACCGACAGGATGCGGTGCAGCAGGTCCGGGCGGTTGTAGAGCATGCCCTTGATGTTGCGGAAATCGCTCGAGCCCTCGCCTTCGACCATGTAGCAGGCCAGCGTGTAGGGGCTGCCGGAGAAACCGATGAGCGGCACCGAGTTATCGAGTGCCCGACGAATTTCCGAAACGGCATCCATGACGTAGCCGAGGTGCTCGTAGGGATCGGGCGCCGTCAGGTTGTTGATGGCCCATTCTTCGCGCAGCGGACGTTCGAATTTCGGGCCCTCGCCTTCGGCGAAATAGAGGCCGAGGCCCATCGCATCCGGCACCGTCAAAATGTCGGAGAACAGGATGGCGGCATCGAGGTCGTAGCGGGCCAGCGGCTGCAGCGTCACTTCGCAGGCCATGGCCGGCGACTTGCAGAGATTGAGGAAGTTGCCGGCCCGTTTGCGGGTTTCGCAATACTCGGGCAGGTAGCGCCCGGCCTGACGCATCAGCCACAGCGGGGTGTATTCGGTCGGCTCCTTGAGAAGGGCGCGCAGGAAAGTATCGTTCTTGGGTCGGCTCACGTCGGACTCCGCCAGAAATTCGGAAAGGCGGAATTATCCGCCTTTCCGGGCGCCGGGTCACTTCCGCCAGAAGGCGGGGGTCAGAACAACGAGCAGGGTGAATATTTCAAGCCGGCCGAGCAGCATGGCAAAAATGCACACCCAGGTCTGGAAATCCTCAAGCACGGCATAGGTCGTCGATGGTCCGACCAGGCCGAGACCCGGCCCGATATTGTTGACGCTGGCGACGACGGCCGTAAAGGCAGTGACGATATCGAGGCCGGTGAAGGCCAGGACCAGCGTCAATGACGCGATGCTGACCATATACATGAAGCCGAACGAAAGCACCGCGAAGAGGATGGATTGCGGGGCGACCTGACCGCCGATGCGGATGTTGTAGACGGCGTTCGGGTGCATGGCCCGCAGCAGCTCACGATAGACCTGCTTGTAGAGCAGGAGCGCCCGCATCATTTTGATACCGCCGCCGGTCGACCCGGCGCTGGTGGCAAAACTCGAGAGAAACAACATCCACAGAGGGGCAAAAATCGGCCACAGGGCATAGTCGACACTCGCGTAGCCTGTCGTAGTGGCGATGGAAACCACATTGAACGCCGCGTGCCGCATCGCCGTATTGACATCGCCATAGATGCCGTCCTTCCAGACATAGGTGCCGACGATGACGATGCTGATCAACGTGATCCCGACGAACCATTGGGCTTCCGGGTCACGCATATACGGCTTCAGCGAGCGTCCGCTGGCGGCCAGGAAGAGTGTGGCGAAGTTCATGCCGGCGATCAGCATGAAGACAATTGCCACCGCCTCGATTCTGGACGAGGCAAAATAGCCGAAACTGGCGTCATGCGTCGAGAATCCGCCCAGGCCCATGGTCGAGAAGGTATGGCAGACGGCGTCGAACCAGCTCATGCCGGCCCAGCGATAGGCAATCAGGCAACAGATGGTGACCAGGATATAGACCGTCCATAGCCCTTTTGCCGTTTCAGCAATGCGCGGGGTCAGCTTGGAATCCTTCATCGGCCCGGGCGTTTCCGCCTTGAACATCTGCCGGCCGCCAATACCCAGCATGGGCAGGATGGCGACCGCCAGAACGATGAGCCCCATGGCGCCCAGCCAGACCAGTTGGTGCCGCCACAGGTTGATCGACATCGGCAGGGTGTCCAGATTGGACAACACCGTCGCCCCGGTGGTGGTCAGGCCGGAGACTGCCTCGAAATAGGCGTCGGTATGACTGATGCCGAGTTGCAACATGAGCGGAATGGCGGCGAATCCGGGCAGCACGGTCCACACCAGCACGACCATCAGGAACCCGTCGCGAATGTTCAGTTCCCGCTTGCAGCGTCGATAGCGATACCACAGGAACGCGCCGCACAGCATGGTCAGCGCGAAGGCTTCGTCATAAGCCGCCTGGGCACCGTCGTTGGTTACGTAGGACAGAATCAAAGGGGCCAGCATGGTCAGGCCGAAGAGCATGGTGATCATGCCCATGGCGCGATAAACAGGGGCAAAGCGCGTCACGGTCTACCCCTAAAAAAAGTGAAAACCAACCTGGAAGAGTTTCTCGACCTTTTTGACCAGCTTCTTGTTGGTACAAAAGACAATCACATGGTCGTCCGGCTCGATCACCGTATCGTGGTGGGCGATGACGACCTCGCCCTGCCGCTTGATGGCCGTCCAGTCATCGGTCTGGCCGACGATGACGGCCGTGTCGAAATTGCGGACCAGGGCTGCCACCGTCACCCCGTGCGGCCAGGGAACGTCACCGATGCGCTTGCCGATGATCTGCGACGTCTTGGCATCGCCATGGGCGACCAGCTCGAGCGCTTCGGCCGCGCCGCGACGCAGTGAGTGAACTTCCGCCACGTCGCCATGCCGGACATGCGCCAGCAAGGCACCAATCGACACCTGGGCGGGCGAGATGCCGATATCGATCGGCCCGCCCTCGATCATCTCGGCATAGGCCCGCCGGTTGATCAGGGCGAGCACCCGTTGGCAACCCAGGCGCTTGGCCAGGCTACCGGACATGATGTTGTCTTCGTCGTCGTTGGTGAGCGCCAGGAAGAGGTCCATCTCGGCGATGTTCTCCCGTTCCAGCAACTCTTCGTCGGTCGCGTCGCCGAGCAGGACGAGGGTATTGTCCAGCTGGTTGGCGATCAGCTCGGCCCGCTCCTTGCGGCCTTCGATCAGCTTGATCTCGTAGCGTTTTTCCAGCGACTTGGCGAGGCGCAGGCCGATATTGCCGCCGCCGGCAATCATGATCCGCTCGACCGGCTTCATCATGCGCCGGAGCTGACGCATGACCGGTCGAATATGTTCGGCCGCGGCGAGCAGGAATACCTCGTCCCCAGCCTCGACAATGGTGTCGCCCTCGGGAAAAACCGGCTGGTCCCGGCGAAAGATCGCGGCGATCCGGGCATCCATCCCGAACGGCAGGTGTTCGCGCATCTCCTTGATCGGCCGGCCAACCAGCAAGCCGTCCTGGTAAGCCCGCACGGCCACCAGGCTCACCCTGCTCCGGGCAAAATTGAGCACCTGCAGGGCTTCCGGGAACTCGATGAGCCGGCGAATGTAGTCGGTGATCACCTGCTCCGGGCACAGCGCGAAGTCGACCGCGAAGTTCTCGGGCGTGAGCAGGCTCGCATCCTCGAGAAAGTCTTGCGAACGCAGGCGGGCAATCCGCGTCGGGACATTGAAGACACTATGCGCGAGCTTGCAGGCGACCAGATTGGCCTGGTCGCTCTGCGTCACCGCGATGACCATGTCGGCATCGGCCGCCCCGGCATCGCGCAGGACACTGGGCGTCGCCGCGTTACCCACCACGGTGCGCAGATCGAGCTTGTCCTGGAGGGCGAGCAGACGGGGGGCGTCGAAATCGACCATCGTGATGTCGTTCTCTTCCGAAACCAGGCCTTCGGCCACGCTGGCGCCAACCTGGCCGGCGCCGAGTATGATGACTTTCATGTCTCCCCCCTGTGTCCCCGGGTTTTATTCGTCGCTACGTTTGCCGAGTTTGACGTCGAGCTGCTTCAGTTTCCGATAGAGATGCGTGCGTTCCAGCCCGGAACGATCGGCCAGCTTGGTCATGTTTCCGCCCTCAAGACGCAAATGGTGCTCGAAGTACATTTTTTCGAAAGCATCGCGGGCCTCGCGCAAGGGTTGGTCGAACAACGGCAGCAGGGAATGTCCTTCCGGGCTGCCGGCTATCTCGGCCGGCATGACGCGGGCTACGTCATCGCCACTGATTTCCTCTTCCAGCGAGGTGATCGCCAGATTGCGGACCAGCGCATAAAGATCGTTCCAGCTTGATTCCGGACTGCCTTTCCAGGACAGCGTGCGCAGCGAATTGAGCGCCGCGCTGGACAAGCGACGGACGGGCACCTCGCCACGTTCGACAAAATTGGTCAGCAGGAGGCTGGCAATTTCGGGCAATTCATCGCCATGTCCGGCCAGCGATGGCATGGCCACCCAAATCTCGCCCAGGCGGTTCAACAGCTTGCTGTCCCAACCCGCTTCGCCGAGCGCCGCGGCGCTGGTCACGGTGGCGGCGATGAGCTGCAAATTGAGCTTTTCCAGACGGTCGACCGCAAACGCCAGGTTCATTTGCTGCATCTTGCCGAGCGCCGCCATATCGGGCACGAACAGGATACCGCCCGTTACCTTTTCGAGCATTTCCTGGGTCAGGGCGCTACTCACGCCCGACAGATCGAGCCACGGTGCCCGCGGCGGCTGCAGGGTGCGGGCGCAAATTTCGGCCATGCCGCCATTGGCCCCCTTGATGAGCAGGATCGGCGACTTGGCCGCCGCCTGTTCGAGACGCCGCTTGAAATCCTTGACGAAAGACAGACGGCTGAAGGCCTCCAGCGTCAGGGCCGGGCGGGCCGGCGGCTTGTCGTGCTTGAGTGCCTTCTGGACGGTGGACAGCAGCTTTTGCAGGGCGATCGGCTTTTCGAGGAAATCGAAGGCACCGAAACGCGTTGCCTCGACCGCCGTATCAATCGTGCCGTGCCCGGACATCATGACGACCGGCATGTTGAGATGCCCGGCCGCGTGCCACTCCTTGAGCAGCGTGATGCCGTCGGTATCGGGCATCCAGATGTCGAGCAGGACCAGATCGGGGCGCAACTCGTTGCGGACCCGGCGGGCCGCCGTCGCGTTTTCGGCGACGCGCACGTCGTAGCCTTCGTCGATCAGGATTTCGGATAACAGTTCGCGTATGCCGACTTCGTCGTCAACGACCAGAATGATTGCCATTTTTGGCTTCCTCCGCTTTCACCAGGGGCAGGCGGATGTCGATCCGCGCGCCACCCTCGGGTGCATTGCCTATTTCGATGGTTCCGAGGTGTTCCTCGACAATTTTCTTGACGATGGGCAGACCAAGTCCCGTGCCGCGCGCCTTGGTCGTGACATAAGGCTCGAAGATGCGCGGCAGCAATTCGACCGGAAAGCCGGGGCCATTGTCGGCGATGGTCAGCCGGGCGTAGCGACCGGCCGGCTCGGTCTGAATCAAAATGCGTGTGGCGTCGCGGCTTTCCAGCGCGTCCTCGGCATTGCGCAGCAGGTTGTGGATGATCTGCCGCAACTGCGTGGCATCACCGAGGATGGGCGGCAAGTCGTCGGCCAGCCGGGTTTCGATCGCCGCCGACGAGCTTTCGTAGAGGCCGAGAACCTCGCCGATCAGTTCGTTAAGGTCGAGTGCGGCCACTTCCGGCGCCGGCATCCGGGCGTAGTCGCGGAAGTCGTCGACCATGCGCTTCATGGCCTGCACCTGGTTGATGATCGTCTGCGTGCCGCGCGCCAGCATGTCGGCGTCGCCGTTCGACAGCTTGTCGGCCAGCTTGAATTGCAGGCGCTCGGCCGAAAGCTGGATCGGCGTCAGCGGATTCTTGATTTCATGGGCCAGACGGCGCGCCACTTCGCCCCAGGCGGCGCTGCGTTGGGCGGCGATCAGGCGGGTGACGTCGTCAAAAACCACCACATCACCGCCGCCACTGGCTTCCGGCAAGCGCGAGCCGCGCAGCAGCAGCACTTGCGGCATGCCGTTCGGGCGCTCCATTTCGAGCTGGGCCTGCCACTCCGCCTCGTCGGTAGCCGAGAACTGTTCGCGAATGAAGGTGCCGAGCGCTTGCTGGCGCGGCCAGTCCTCGGCCGCCGATCCGACCAGCCCGATGAAATCGTCGCTGAGTATGGTCAGGGCGCCCTCATTGATGGTGCGCAAGACGAAATGGCGGTCGAAAACCAGCACACCGGTGGACAGGTTGGCCAGGATGGATTCGAGATAGCCGCGCGCCGATTCCAGTTCGCTCCGATGGCGCTCGGTTTCGCGCCGGGCGTCATTGAGCTGGCGGGTCATGCGGTTGAAGGATTGGGTCAGGACCCCGAGTTCGTCGCCGCTGTAGATCGCCTGGCGCGGGGAGAAGTCGCCCTGGGCCACGGCCTGCGTGCCTTCGGCCAGGATGTAGAGAGGTGCCGCCAGGCGGCGGGCCATGACGTAAGCCAGCGCGAAGGCGCCAAACAAGGCAACGAGTACGGTCAACGTCAGGGTCAGGGCATAAATGCGGGTCAGGCCCTCGCGCGCCAGCTGCAATTCCTGGTAGTCGCGATAGACCCCCTGAACCGCGTCGGCATCCTGGGCCAGCCCGGCCGGTACCGGCTGGGTGAGTTGCAGGATGCGCGGTTCTTCAAACATTTCCCGGGCGCTGACCGGGACCAGCACGCGCAGGTAGAGCTTGCCGCCATCGCCTTCGATGGTGCTCACCATCTGCGTGCTGCGCGCCTGCTTCAACTGCCCCTGGCT
This sequence comes from Betaproteobacteria bacterium HGW-Betaproteobacteria-4, assembly GCA_002840785.1. Lineage (GTDB taxonomy): Bacteria > Pseudomonadota > Gammaproteobacteria > Burkholderiales > Rhodocyclaceae > Azonexus. Next base: position 31,842 of record PHCH01000070.1, read on the forward strand.
GGGCAGTTCGGGGAGCAGGCTGGAGAGTTCGCTCGTCGCGCTCGACAGCAATTGGCCGCCGACCGAGAACAGGGCCACCGACTGGACGCCCTTTTCCTCGCGCAGGCGCAACAGGGCCGAGCGGCGCGACGATTCCTGGATGTCGGTGAGCTCGGTGGCCACGCTGCGCGCCTTCTCGCCGAGATCGAGGAGCAGCGAATCGAGCGCCGAGCGGCCTAGTTGCAAGCCGGATTCGAGCGCCTTTTCGACGCGCACGTCGAACCAGCTTTCGATGGAGCGGGTGACGAACTGGACCGACACGCCATAGACCAGCGCCCCGGGCAGCACGGCGATGACGCCGAACATGAGCATCAGGCGCAGCTTGAGCCGGGCGCCGAAGACCTGGGCCTGGTAGTCGCGCCACAAGGTGCTCAGCTGCCAGCCGACCAGACCGAGCATGGAAAGCGCCAGCACGACGTTGAGCGCGATGAGCAGCGGATAGTTGCGCGAAAAGAGGACGGTATCGGCCGCCGTGGACATCAACAGCAGGAACCACAGGATGCCGCCGATGGCCGCCGCGAACGCGCCGCCTGCCGCGACGATACGCTTCACTTGGCCTCCGCCGGCGGCACTGCCGGAAGCAGGTTGGCGGGCCACATTTTCCAGTCGGAGCCAAGGCTCCAGTCCTTGTTGCCGAGCGCGCTGATCTGGAAGGGGCGCGGCAACTGGGCTATGTCGAGGCGCAGGCGCAGCGATGCTTCGTAGGCTTCGCCGGGGCGGACCGACTTGTCGGCCTTGTCGATGACGGTCCAGTTGCGCAGCCGGGAAAGCACCTGCATGGCTTCGGACAAGGTCGGGAAGGATTGATGCAGGCCGCCGGTCGTCAGCCGGTATTGCCGGGTCAGCGCGTGGTAGGACAGGCGATAGGTCTGGCTGCGGCTGACCAGCTTTTCATCGAGCCAGTACCAGCGCCCTGACGCGGGGTCAGTTCGAACTTGAAATCGGCCGAGAGGACATAGCCGTCGTCACTGGGCGTCAATTGCGGTTCGGCGATGTCAATTTCTGCTGCCCACGCCAAAACGGGCACGAAGACCAGCAACGCCAACCATCGGCGCAGGTGGTCAAGCACGCTTTTCGAGCAGGCAGTAGAAGAATCCATCGTGTTCAGCGGTCGGTAGTAGCTGTTCTTCGTGACAACGGTGAGCCTGCGGTTGGCGCGCCAGGAAGCGCCCGATCTGCCCGCCATTCTCGGCCGGGAAGACCGAGCAGGTGACGTAGAGCAGTTTACCGCCCGGCCGCACAACCTGCCACAGGGCATCGAGAATTCGCGCCTGTGCGGCGGCAAAGCTGGCGATGTCGGCCTCGCGGCGCAACCACTTGGCGTCGGGATTGCGGCGCACGACGCCGCTGGCCGTGCACGGGACATCGGCCAGCACCGCGTCGAAGGGCTGACCGTCCCACCAGCTCGTCGGCTTGGCGCAGTCGGCATCGACAATTTCGGCAGTCAGGCCCAGCCGCGACAAGGTCTCGGCGATGCGCCGGCAGCGGGATGGCTTCAGATCGAGCGCCAGCAGGTCGAGATCGCTGCGCTCGAGCAGGTGCGCCGTCTTGCCGCCGGGCGCGGCGCAGGCGTCGAGCACGCGACTGCCGGCGGCCGGATCGAGCAGCGTGGCGGCCATTTGTGCCCCGGGGTCCTGCACCGAAACGAGGCCCTCGGCGAAACCCGGCAGGGCGTCGACCGGCACCGGCCTGTCGAGCGCCAGCCCGCATTCGCCGACGGGTTTGGCGGAAATGCCGGCGGCCGCCAGTTTGATCATGTAATCGTCGCGCGCAATGCGCCGGGTATTGACGCGCAGGCCCATCGGCGGCGGCCCATTGCCGGCGGCGACGACGGCCGGCCAGTCTTGCGGATAGGCGGCTTGCAACTGGGCCAGCCACCAATCCGGGTGCATGGCCGAGGCGACGGGATCGGCGGCAAATTCGGCAGTCAGCGCCGTCTGCTGGCGCAGGAAGTTGCGCAACACGCCATTGACCAGCGCCTTGAAATTCCCGCCGGCCACTTCGCCGGCTGCCGAAACGGCCTGATCGACGACGGTGTGCGCCGCATCCGGCCGGGTTTCGAGGCGATAGATGGCGACCAGCAACAGGGCGCGCACTTCGTCGCTGGCCAGCGGTTTCTGGAGCAGCCTGGAGAGGAAGAAATCGCCGCGCCCGTAAGCGCGCAAGCTGCCGTAGACGAGATCCTGCACGGCAGGGCGGGCGGCCGGCTCGACGCGACCGAGCAGGCCGTCGGCCAGACTCTGCCCGCCGAAAACGGCGGTATCGATGCGGGAGGCCTGCAACAGGGCGTAGGCGAGTGAGTTGAGCGGCAAACTGGACATAGGCGGGCATTATCGCACGCGGCATAATGGCCGAATGCGGCAAATCCTCCTCGCCCTGCTTTTCTTTGCCGTGCCCGCGCCAGCCAGTGCCTGGAACGCGGCCGGCCACCGGCTGACCGCTGTCATCGCCTGGCAGCAGTTGTCGCCGACGACACAGACGGCGATCGGCAAAGCGCTGTCCCGCCACCCGGATTACGCGCGCTGGGTCGATAGATCGCATTCGAGCCAAGACGTCGATATTTTCGCCGAAGCCGCGACCTGGCCGGACGACATCCGCAACGACCCGCGCTTTTACGACGACGGCCGCGAACCCGCCACGCCTGCCCTGCCCGGCCTGACCGACACGGCGCGTCACAAACGCTGGCACTACGTCGACCTGGACGCCGCCGGCCAGGTGAAAGCCGGCGAACTGGACACCCGGATCGAGCGCCTGAGCCGACTCCTACGGTCAACCGGGAAAAAGGCCGAAATTTCAAATGCCCTGCCCTGGCTGACCCACCTCGTTGCCGACATCCACCAGCCGCTGCACGTCGGCCGCCACGGCGACGAAGGCGGCAACGAAGTCGAAATCGAAAATCCGTTCAACAAGCGCCTGCCGTTCACCAACCTGCATGTTTACTGGGACGATCTGCCCGGCCCGCCCTGGCTGCGCGGCAAACGTCTGCAGCAAAACGCGGCGCGCCTGCTCGAGAACCACCCCGCCCCAAGACAAGGCAATGTCGCGCTGTGGCGCGATGAAAGCCATCGCCTGCTCGCCGAGGCATACCCGACGACCAGCGGCAGCCTGCGGCCGATCGTCACCGAGGATTTCCGCCAGCGCAGCCGGGCCATTGCCGAGCGCCGCATCGTCGCCGCCGGCTACCGGCTGGGCAGGCTGCTCGACGACATTTTCGGCCAGCGCGGGCCAGGCAAAACGCCCTAAAATCGCGCCATGAACGGCCTCCACCTGATCGCTGATCTTCACGACTGCCGCTGCCCCCCGGGCTTCCTGCTCGACGCGCCGGGGCTCGAATCGTTCTGCGTCGAAGCCTGCCAGCGTCACGGTCTGACCGTCGTCGGCCGGCTGTTCCATACCTTCCACGACGCCGCCGGTCAGCCGGCCGGCGTCACCGGCACTGTCGTCCTCGCCGAATCGCACCTGGCCGTGCACACCTGGCCCGAGATCGCCAGCGTCACGCTCGACGTTTATGTTTGCAACTTCAGCGGCGACAACAGCTCCAAGGCAAGTGCCCTGTTCGACGAAGTCATCGGCCGTTTCGCACCGGAGAGCCGACAGTGCACGCGCGTCGGACGCGGCCGTCTGGCACCGGCAAAGTAGCAGCCGGCTGCTACCCGCCAGCCGAAAAATCCTCCGACAATCTTTCTGCCCGCCGACCATCTTGCCGGCGACATGACAAAGGAGACAAACATGGCTGCCAAGAAAATACTCATGCTGACCGGTGACTACACCGAAGATTACGAAACCATGGTGCCCTTCCAGGCACTGCTCATGGTCGGCCACACCGTCCATGCCGCCTGCCCCGGCAAGAAGGCCGGCGAATCGGTGCGCACCGCCATTCACGACTTCGAAGGCGACCAGACCTACAGCGAAAAGCCCGGCCACAACTTCACGCTGAACGCCAGCTTCGCCGACATCCGCGCTGAAGACTACGACGCGCTGGTCATCCCCGGCGGCCGCGCCCCCGAATACCTGCGCCTCAACCCCGAGGTCCTGGCCATGGTTCGCCACTTCGCCGACACCGGCAAGCCCATCGCCGCGATCTGCCACGGGGCACAATTGCTCGCCGCAGCGGGCGTTTTGAACGGCCGTTCGTGCAGCGCCTACCCGGCTTGCGGCCCGGAAGTCCGGGCGGCCGGCGGCCAATATGCCGACATTCCGGTCGATCAGGCCCACGTCGATGGCAATCTGGTCACCGCCCCGGCCTGGCCAGCGCACCCGGCCTGGCTGGCCAAATTTCTGCCATTGCTCGGCACCACGATTACGCTTTGACCGACCGCCCGGGCGACATCGATCCGTCGTCGCCCGTTCCGACCAGGAGGCAGCATGTGTGAAATCTACGTCAAGGCCGACCCGATGCTCTACGAGTCACGGGCCCGCTCGCTGCGCATTCATGGTTTCGTCACCAAGATCCGGCTGGAAAACCTGTTCTGGGACATCCTGGCCGAACTGGCCGGCAACGAAGGCATGACGACCAACCAGCTCATCGCCAAGCTCTACGATGAAATCGAGGTCTACCGCGGCGAAGTCGAGAACTTCGCCTCCTTCCTGCGCGTCACCTGTCTGCGTTATCTCACGCTGCGCCACCAGAAGCCGGGCGAAAGGCCCAGTCTGGCTGTCGTCGGAACGCTGCCACCGACCAGCCGCGAAATTCCGCGTCGCGTCAGCACGGCCTGAGATTCTCAGGCCGGAATATCGAAACGGTCACCCACTTTCAACGGGTGCCCGGCCAGGAATTGCTGCACCGGCAAACGCTTGCCACCGGCCTTCTGTAATTCCGTCACAGCCAGCGCGCCCTGGCCACAGGCGACAACCACATTGCTACGGTCAACTGCCAAAATGGTGCCAATTTCACCCGCGCCAACCACCGGTGTCGCCTGCCACAATTTCACCGTCTGGCCGCCAAAGAGGGCCTGCGCGCCAGGGAAGGGGTTGAAGGCGCGGATGTGGCGATCCAGTTCCGTCGCACTCTTCGACCAATCGATCAGCGCCTCGGCCTTCTCGATCTTGTGCGCGTAAGTCACGCCCACGGCCGGCTGCGGCTCGGCCGGCAACGGCAACTTGCCCAGCGCCTCGACGGCCAGCTTCGCGCCGAGCTCGGCCAGCCGATCATGCAACGTGGCCGTGGTATCGCTCGCCTCGATGGGAAAAGCTCCACGCAACAGCACCGGCCCGGTATCCAGGCCAGCCTCCATCTGCATGATGCAGACGCCCGTCTCGGCATCGCCGGCCAGCAAGGCCCGCTGGATCGGCGCCGCGCCACGCCAGCGCGGCAACAGCGAGCCGTGGATGTTGATGCAGCCGAAACGCGGCAGGTCAAGTACGACCTGCGGCAGGATCAGGCCATAGGCCGCCACCACCATGACCTCGGCGCCAACCGCGGCAATCTTCGCCTGCGCCTCGGCATCCCTCAACGTCAAGGGCTGAAAGACCTCGATGCCATTTTCCAGCGCCACCTTCTTGACTGCCGAGGGCTGCAAACTCATACCTCGCCCGGCCGGCCGATCCGGCTGCGTCAGCACCAGCGCCACTTCGTGCCCTGCCGCAACGATGGCCCGCAAGGCCTGTGCAGCAAATTCCGGCGTTCCCGCGAAAATCAGCCTCATGCCGTAACGCGCGCCTGTTTGGCCATCTTGTTCTTGATCCGCGCCTGCTTGAGCATCGACAAGTGATCGACAAAGACAGTCCCGTTCAAATGGTCGATTTCGTGCTGGATGCACACCGCCAGCAGCCCCTCGGCCTCCAGCGTGTGCGGCTTGCCGTCGAGATCGAGATAGGTCACCGAGACCCGCTCGGCACGCTCGACCTTGTCGTAGATACCAGGCACCGACAGGCAACCCTCTTCGCCGATCTGCGACCCCTCGCACCGGCCAAGCGTCGGATTGATGAAAACCTGCAGTTCGCTCTTGTCTTCGGACACATCGATGACGACGATACGTTTGTGCACATCGACCTGAGTCGCTGCCAAGCCGATTCCCGGCGCCTCGTACATGGTTTCTGCCATGTCGGCGACCAGTTTTCGGGTGCTGTCATCGACCTTCGTAACAAGTGCCGCCACCTTTTTCAGACGCGGGTCGGGGAAACGCAAAATGGGTAAGAGGGCCATATGAAAATAGGAATAAAAGCTTGCTCGATTAGGT
>PHCH01000070.1:38080-66094 GCA_002840785.1 Betaproteobacteria bacterium HGW-Betaproteobacteria-4
TGAGGTTACGACTATGGTTCGCATTATATCCGCGCTCATCCTGGCCGTGACGGCCGCCTGCGCATCGGCCGCCGAGCCGCTAACGCTCGTCGATAACCCTCCCGACCGGCACATCGTCGTCAAAGGCGACACCCTGTGGGACATTTCGGGCAAATTCCTCAAGCAACCTTGGCGCTGGCCCGAAATCTGGCAGATGAACAAGGAAGAAATCAAGAATCCGCACTGGATTTATCCGGGCGACATCATTCTGCTCGACGTATCAAGCGGCTCTCCCCGCCTCAAGATGGCCAAGCGCGTCACCGGACAGAACGGCAAGGCCCAGCCCACTGCGCATAGCACGCCCATCGAGCAAGTAATTCCGAGCATTCCATCGAATGTCATCGAACCCTTCATTTCCCAGCCACTGATCGTCGAGAGCCAGCCGCAAGATGCCGCCGTCCGCATCGTCGCCGCCCAGGAAGACCGCATGCTGCTTGGCACGGGCGATTCGTTCTACGCCAGCGGCATTCCCGACGCCAGCGTCGAAAAATGGAATGTCTTCCGCAAAGGCAAGCCGCTCAAGGATCCCGAAACAGGTGCCATCGTTGCCTATGAAGCCTTCTTCCTCGGCAATGCCCGCCTGACCAAGCCAGGCGAACCAGCCTCGCTGCGCGTCACGCTCTCCAAGGAGGAAATGGCCCGTGGCGACGAACTCGTACCGGCCCCGCCACCGGACATCATTTCCTACGTACCGCACCGTCCGGAGCGTGAAGTCGCAGCCCGCATCATGTCCATCTATGGCGGCGTCCAGGAAGGCGGAGCCTCATCCGTCGTCTCGCTGACGCGCGGCAAGAAAGACGGACTCGAAGTCGGCCACGTCCTGGCCCTGTTCCGCAAGCGCGTCTCGGTCAACATCGACGATAACGGCGTCCAGTCGGAAACCCCGGTTCCGGAAGAACGTTACGGCCTTGCCTTCGTCTTCCGTGTCTTCGACAACGTTGCCTACGCGCTCGTTGTCGACGCCTCCAAGTCCGTCATCGTCGGGGACGCGGCAAGAAACCCGTGATCGTTTCTGAAGGCCTGGCCGCCTGGTTGCGGCTGACGCTTATTCCCGGTATTGGCGGCGAGTCGCAAAGGAAGCTACTCGCCGCTTTCGGTTTACCCGAAGCCGTTTTCGCCGCCGGGCGACTCGCCGCACGCAGTGTCATCGGCGATCGCGCCGATCCGCTTTTTGATTTTGACGCCTCCGAAGCCGTCGACCGTAGCATTGAGTGGGCCAGCCAGCCCGGACAAGCCATCCTGACCCTGGCCGACGATGCCTACCCACAGGCCCTGCTCGAAATTGCCGACCCGCCCAGCCTGCTCTATGTCCGCGGCAACCCGGCCTTGCTGCAAAAGCGTGGGCTGGCCATGGTGGGCAGTCGCAATGCGACACCGCTCGGCCTGCAAACCGCAGAGAGCTTTGCCAAAACACTGGCCGGCAAAGGGCTATGCATCATCAGCGGCCTGGCCCTCGGCATCGATGCCGCCGCCCATCGCGGCGCCCTGGCTGCCGGCGGCGACACGCTGGCCGTCATCGGCACCGGGGCCGATCGCATCTACCCCGCCCGCAACAAGGAACTGGCGCAGGCCATTGTCGAACACGGCGCCATCATTTCCGAATTTCCACTCGGCACACCGGCCATTGCCGCCAATTTTCCGCGCCGCAATCGCATCATCTCCGGCCTGTCGCGCGGCGTGCTGGTCGTTGAAGCGGCACCGGAAAGCGGCTCGCTCATCACCGCACGCCTCGCCGGCGAGCAAGGGCGAGAGGTTTTCGCCATCCCCGGCTCGATTCACTCACCGGTGGCACGCGGCTGCCACAAGCTGATCAAGCAGGGCGCCAAGCTGGTCGAAACCGCCAACGATGTGCTCGAAGAACTCGGCAATTTCGTCTCGCCAGCGGCGCCGACGAAAGACGCCGCTGCAGACGACGAGCCCCTTGTGCTCACCGCCCTTGGCCACGATCCATGCAGCCTGGACGACCTGGTTGAATTCACCGGTCAGAGCGCCGAGCAACTGCTCACCGAGCTCCTGATGCTGGAACTTTCCGGCCGGATAGCCACCCTACCGGGCAACCGCTACCAGCGGCTGGGCTAAGCTCCCTATATATATTGACGGCTTGCCAAGCCGCTCACCGGGCACTTATCATGCGCCGGACTCCACAGGCCCCAACATGACCAAAAAGCTGATTATTGCCGAAGAGCGACACCCACGTCATTTCCTCGGCTGTCGGTCACCTGCTGGAACTCGCCTGCCCCGAAGAATTCGAGGTCAAGCGCGGCAAATGGTCGTTTGCCCACCTCCCGGTCATTCCGCCGCACTTCGCGCTGAAGCCCATAGAGAAGACCGAATCCCGGCTCAAGGTGCTGGCCAAGCTGATCAAACGCAAGGATGTCAGCGCCCTGATCAATGCCTGTGACGCGGGGCGCGAAGGTGAATTGATCTTCAACTACATCGCCCAGCACACCAAGTCCGGCAAGCCGGTGCAGCGCCTGTGGCTGCAATCGATGACGCAAGGCGCCATCCGCGACGGTTTCTCGCGCCTGCGCAACGGCAACGAAATGCAGGGCCTCGGCGATGCCGCCGTTTGCCGTTCGGAATCCGACTGGCTGGTCGGCATCAACGGCACACGGGCGATGACCGCCTTCAATTCGAAGACCGGCGGTTTCCACCTGACCACCGTCGGCCGGGTGCAGACCCCGACGCTGGCCATCGTCGTCGAACGCGAAAAGCGGATTCGCGAATTCAAGCCGCGCGATTACTGGGAAGTCGAAGCCGAATTCACCGCCAAAGCCGGCAGTTACAAAGGCAAGTGGTTCGACGAAGGTTTCAAGGGCAAGAACGAAGACGAGCACGCCCGGGCCGACCGCCTGTGGGAACAAGCCAAGGCCGATGCCATCCGTGCCGCTACCTTGGGCAAGCCGGGCGACGTAACCGAGGAAGCCAAGCCGGAAACCCGTTTGTCGCCGGCGCTCTTCGATCTGACCACCCTGCAACGCGAAGCCAACAGCCGTTTCGGCTTCTCGGCCAAGACCACGCTGTCGCTGGCCCAGTCGCTATACGAAAAGCACAAGGTCCTGACCTACCCGCGGACCGACTCGCGCTGCCTGCCGGAAGACTACCTGCCCACCGTCAAGGAAACGCTGGCCGTACTCACCGGCGAAGGCGCCGGAAAGGGGCACGACGAGGTGCTGCTCGCCCGCTACTCGCCGTTTGCCCACCAGATTTTGGCCCGCAACTGGGTGTTGCCCAACAAGCGCATCTTCAACAACGCCAAGATCAGCGATCACTTCGCCATCATTCCAACACCGCAGGCGCCGAAAAGTCTCAACGAACTCGAACAGAAGCTGTACGACTTCGTCGTCCGCCGCTTCCTGTCCGTTTTCTTCCCGGCCGCCGAATACATGGTGACCACCCGCATCACCCGCGTCGAAGGCCACCCCTTCAAGACCGAGGGCAAGGTGCTGGTCAATCCGGGCTGGCTCGCCGTGCATGGCAAGGAAGGCCAGGATGGCGACGAGGGTAATCTCGTTGCGGTCGACGCCAAGGAAAAGGTAAAAACCGACGAAGTCACCGTCAAGGCCAACGCCACCAAGCCGCCGCCGCGCTACTCGGAAGCCACCCTGCTCTCCGCCATGGAAGGCGCCGGCAAGATGGTCGACGACGAAGAACTCAAGGCGGCCATGGCCGGCCGTGGCCTCGGCACCCCGGCAACGCGCGCCCAGATCATCGAAAATCTGCTCGGCGAGCAATACATGCACCGCGAAGGTCGCGAACTGATTCCGACGGCCAAGGCTTTCTCGCTCATGACCCTTTTGAACGGCCTCGGCGTCAATGAATTGACCCAACCCGAGCTGACCGGCGACTGGGAATGGAAGCTCGGCCGCATCGAAAAGGGTGAATTCACGCGTGAAGAGTTCATGCGCGAAATCGCCGAAATGACCCGCCACATGGTCGAACGCGCCAAGCACTACGAAGCCGATACGATTCCCGGCGATTTTGGCGTGCTGACCGCGAAATGCCCGCGCTGCGGCGGCGAGATTCGCGAAACCTACAAGAAATTCCAGTGCGGTGGCTGCGACTACTCGCTATGGAAGATTGTTGCCGGCCGACAGTTTGAGCCGGCAGAAATCGATACCCTGATCAACGAAGGCCAGATCGGCCCGCTGACCGGCTTCCGCAACAAGATGGGCCGCACCTTTGCCGCCGCCATCAAGCTCAACGACGAAAAAATGCCGGAATTCGATTTCGGTCAGGACAAGGCCGACGCGGCCGATGCCGAGCCGGTCGACTTCTCGGCGCAGGAAAGCATCGGCAAATGTCCGAAATGCGCCGGCAGCGTTTTCGAGCACGGCAACTCCTATGTCTGCGAAAAATCGGTCGGCCCTGAAAAGACCTGCGACTTCCGCTCCGGCAAGATCATTCTTCAGCAGCCGATTGACCTCGGCCAGATGAAGAAACTGCTGGCCGAAGGCAAGACCGACCTGCTCAAGGAATTCGTCTCCAACCGTACTCGCCGCAAGTTCTCGGCCTATCTGGTGGCCAAGGATGGCAAGGTCGGTTTCGAGTTCGAGAAGAAAGTCGCCAAGCCCAAGGCGCCAGCCAAGAAGAAAGCCGACGCGGCGACCTGATTCATCGCCAACCAAGTAGCAAAAAGCCCTCCGCCAACGCCGAGGGCTTTTTTACCGTTCCACGTGAAACCTCAACGAACCGCAGAGGCTCCCGGTAGCTGGCAGGAGAGCAGTGCGGCGCGGACGGCGTCGATGGCTTGCGAACGGGGGAAGGTGATGCGCCAGACGAGGCCGACCGTCCGTTTCGGCTGAACGCCGGCAAAAGGCAGCACTTTGACCATCGGCTCCTTGCTGATCAGCGGATCGGCCGCCGTGCTCGGCATGACCGCGACGCCGGCGCCGCTGGCGACCATGTAGCGGATGGTTTCGAGCGAGCTGCCTTCGAGCGAGTGTTCGAGCGCATCCGGGGCGCTGAGACGGGGACAGGACTCGAGAACCTGATCGCGGAAGCAGTTGCCTTGACCGAGGAGCAACAGGTTCTGGCCATCCAGCTCATTGCCATTCACGTCCGAGCGGGACGCCCACGGATGGCTGGCCGGAACGACGACGCGGAAAGGCTCGTCGTACACCGGCTGGGCGACCAGGCCGGGTTCGGCGAAGGGCAGCGCGATGACGATGACGTCGAGTTCGCCGGCCTTGAGCGCGGGAATCAGGTTGGCCGTGAAATCTTCCTTGAGAAAGAGCGGCATTTTCGGCGCCTGCTTGCTCAGCGCCGGAATGAACTGGGGCAGCAGGTAGGGCGCGATGGTGTAGATGATGCCGACGCGGAGTTGGCCGCTCAGCGGTTCGCCCGTTGCTTCGGCGATCTCTTCGAGCTTGACGGCCTCTTCGAGCACGCGGGTGGCCTGGGCGACGATGCGCTCGCCAAGTGGGGTGATGCGCACATCGCTGGCGCCGCGTTCGAAGAGCGGCGAGCCAAGCTGGCCTTCGACCTTCTTGAGCGCCACCGACAGCGTTGGCTGGCTGACGTGGCAGGCTTCGGCCGCCTTGCCGAAATGTCGCTCGCGGGCCAAGGCCACGATATAGCGCATTTCGGTCAGGGTCATTTGGAATATCCGAGTTTTTGCAGGTCGACCGTAGAGAGCCAGCGCCACTCGCCCGGCTTGAGATCGGGCGGCAGCGTCAATTCGCCGACCGCCTCGCGGTGCAGCGCCTCGACGCGGTTGCTGACAGCCGCGACCATGCGTTTGACCTGGTGGTATTTGCCTTCGGTCAGGGTCAGGCGCAGCTGGTTGGGGCCGACGATTTCGGCGGCAGCAGCGGCAATCGTTTCATACTCGTCGGCGAGCAGGACGCCGGCCAGCAGTTGATCGATCTGCGCCTGATCGAGCGGGTGCTTGGTCGTCGCCAGATAAACCTTCGGCACCTTGCGCTTGGCCGAGGAGAGCTGGTGATTAAGCTGGCCGTCGTCGGTGATGAGCAGCAGGCCGGTGGTGTCTTCGTCGAGCCTGCCAATCGGCTGGACATCGCGTTCGCGCAGCGGCACGGGGAGCAGTTCGAGGACGCTGGCGTGATGTTTCGGCTTGCGCGAACACTCGTAACCGGCCGGCTTGTTGAGCATCAGCGTGGCGAATTCGGCGTAGGGCCAATCGACGCCATCGACGGTGAAAACCAGCCCTTCGATGTCGAGTTCGACGAAAGGATCGTCGCAAACCTGGCCATTGATCGCCACCCGTTTGCGGCGGATAAGGCCCCGGCATTCCCGACGGGAACCGAAACCGTGTTTTTGGAGGATACGTTCTAGTTGCATGGCCGGGATGTTAACATCCGCCCTATGAATTTCGAACATCTTATCCAGATCAACGACCCGGAAAACCCGCTGGTCGAGACCATGACCCGCGACCAGCTATGGCAGGGCCTGCTCCATCGCGTCGAAAACGCCGTTCCTTTCCTGCCCGGGCTGGAATCCTGCACCATTCTCGAACGACAGGCCGACACCCTGCTCCGCGAGCTGGATTTTGGCCCGGCCGTGATTCATGACCGCGTGACGCTGGTCGACATGCTTTCGGTGCGCTTCGACATCCAGCCGTCCGAGGTTCATCCCGGCGGCAGCCTGATGATCACCATCGAGGAGCCGGAACCCGGCTTCCTGTTCCTGCGCTTCGCTTACCAGACGACGCTGGCGACCGACCCGAACTCAGAGGAACGGGCCTATATCGAATACGTCAAATCGGCCTACCACCAATCCGATGTCGATTGCGTGCGGATCATCCGTACCCTGGCGGCCGGCGGCAAGGTGCAGTAAGGCCGACAACGCATTCCTACGGTCTACCGTAAAAAAGGGCCAAAAATGAAATTGGCCCGGCTGGCCGCCAACGCTTTATTCGCTGCCGCCCCAGACCCGGTTGATGGTCGCCTTGATCTTGGCTTCGAAACGGGCGATCAGTTGCTTGTTGGCATTGACCAGCGCTTGCTCGGCTTCGATTTCGGCGACGATGGTGCGTTGGGTTTCGAGGTCGGGAACTGGAATAGAGAACTCGCGCAGCGCGCCAAGAGACACCGTCTTTTGCGCAACTCCGGTTGCTGCCTTTTCCGCCTGCTGCGTCACTTGGGCTGAGGCCAACAGGCAATACAAGAACTCCGCCGCAATCGACGAATTCGGACGAAGCAGCGCTATGTGTCGTTGAAAACAAAACCGACGGTCAGAGCTGACCAATACTGGAATACCAAATGATCCTGTGACCGTGTAAAGCACGTCACCCTGCTGCGGGCGCTTCAACGCACTAAGGCTCTCGAAATAGCTCTCAGGAACAAAAAATGTCTTCTCAAAAGAGAGCGTGTTGCCATCGCCGATGTTCGTTATGGTTACAAACGGAATACCTTCGGCAGATTTCGGTGGCGGTTGGTGGTCACCATCTGTGATGTGTCGGCAGACCTCTGAGAGTTTCCTTATTGGCCAATCCGGCTGCACGTCGATTCGGGGCCGATAGTTCTCGACCACCAGTCGGGCGCCATCAATGATCTTCTGGTAGCCCTCGATTTCCGCGACGATTTCTTGCTGGATGGCGATGGGTGGCACGGGAATTTTGAACAATTCCAACGTTGACCGTGGCACACGTTGCAGCCCACCTGTACCGGTCATCGCCGGCGTCGCGTATTCCTTGAACCGTGGCGAAGACACGAAGTAATAGAGCAGTTCGGGAAGAATCGCCTCCGAGGGGCGAAGCACGTAATACTCGCTCGAACCGAAGCCAATGCCGTTCGTTAAATTTCTGGCAACGCCAGCTTTCCCGTTTTCAAAACAGGGCGTGACCTTGGCGATCAGGACATCGCCGTCCCTGAAGTAGGTATAGGCGCCATTTAGCACCTCATCGAGTGCGCGTTGCTCCTGTGGCTGAAAGTCGATGTTGTTTTCGGCCAAGTCCTTCATCGGAACGAATGACACAACCGTATCGACGGGAGTGCCGGACAACTCGGATTTTTTTGGATTGATTTGGCAAACATCGCCGATTGCGAGCACAGGAAAATGGGCGTGGTCGAAGCTGGCCTCGATGTAGCGCTCACCACTCAGGTTCCACTCGCCGCTTTCGCCAATCTTCGCCCGCGCCACCTTGTGCGCCATCAGCCCATTTTCAAACGCCGCCGCATCGGCAAAGAAAGTCCGCAACAAGCGCACGGCTTCCGGCAGGCCGCTGCCGGTGACCGCCCGCCGTTGTGCACCAAGGCCGTAACCGTCGTTCTCGACCTTTACGAAAAGCACCGAATCGCAGCTTTTCGCCAGCCGCTTGTCGAGGATCAGGATCGACGTCTTCACCCCCGAATACGGGTTAAAAACCCCCGCCGGCAGCGACACCACGGCGACCAGCGAGGTCTTGACCAGCATTTCGCGCAGTTTCTTGTACGCCGTGCCGCTCTGGAAAATGATGCCTTCGGGGACGACGATGGCGGCGCGGCCTTGCGGACTCAGGTGCTCGGCCATGTAGTCGACGAACAGGACTTCCGAGCGGGTGGCCTGCACGCTGAATCGTTTGTGCGGCTTGATGCCGCCTTTCGGCGACATGAAGGGCGGGTTGGCGAGGATGACGTCGGCCGTTTCGTTCCAGCGTTCTTCGCTGGTCAGCGTGTCGTATTCGACGATGTGCGGGTCGGTGAAGCCGTGCAGGTAGAGGTTGACCAGCGACAGACGCACCATGTCGGGCGAGATGTCGTAGCCGTGGATGTTGGCGACGAGGGTGGCGCGTTCTTCAGGCGTGAGCTTGTCCCCCGCCCTCACCCCCGGCCCCTCTCCCTGAGCGCGGGGGGAGGTGTTTTGTTTGAGGATGTGTTTCCAGGCCGAAATCAGGAAGCCGGCGGTGCCGCAGGCGGGGTCGAGGACGCTTTCGTTTTTCTGCGGATTGATCACCTCGACCATGAAGTCGATGATGTGGCGCGGCGTGCGGAACTGGCCGGCGTCGCCCTGGCTGCCGAGGACGGAGAGCAGGTATTCGAAGGCGTCGCCGAGGCGTTCGGAATGGTCGTAGGTGAAGCCGTCGATTTCCTTCAAAAAGGCGCGCAGGGTTTCCGGGTCGCGGTAGGGCAGATAGGCGTTCTTGAAGATGTCGCGGAAGAGCGCCGGGATGCCGGGGTTCTCGTTCATCTTGCCGATGGCTTCGGAATAGAGGGCGAGTACGTCGAAGCCGCCCATGTTGGGGGCCATGAGCCTGGGCCAGCCGTATTTGGCGAATTCGCCGGCAAAGAAGCTGCGCTGGCCGCCCAGTTCTTCAGCTTCGGCGTCCATGTCGTCCATGAACTTGTAGATCAGCGCGATGGTGATCTGTTCGACCTGCGATTTGGGGTCGGGCACTTTGCCGACGAGGATGTCGCGGCAGGTATCGATACGGCGTTTGGTGGTGCTGTCGAGCATGTGTTTTTCTAGTTTTCGGTAAGCAGGTCGGGGCGATGGCTTTGCAGCCATTGCCGGGTGTGGGTAAGGAGCGTTTCGGCCTGGATCAGGCACTCGCGGACGGCGGCATCGGTGACGGGGTCGCCTTCGTAGTCGTTGAGGTTGCGCTGGCGGCGCAGGGCGTCGAGGACGATGACGGTGTCGGCAGCCGTGCCCAGCGTTTTGGGCAGCACTTGCAGCGCCGTCTGGTGGTGGCCGGGCTGGCTGGTGGCGGTGCGAAAGCCCTTGGCCCACAGGCCGAGCATGGCGCATTGCATGATGGTCTTGTAGGCGGCGTCGAAACGGTTGTCGTTGCTCAGTTCGCTCAGGCGAGCGTCGGCCAAGTTGCGCTCGGCCGAGGCGAGCAGGCGCAGGACGCCGCCCGCCGTCGCTTCAAACGCCTGCAGGCGATGAATCGCCAGCAAATTTTCCAAGGTCATTGGCGGTTCCGATTACGAAGAGTTTGGGGTTGGCGAGGATGTTCAGCGCGAAGCCTTCCTTGGCCTCGATGCGCCGGGCGAACTCGGCGGCGGTGTAGAGCACGGGGTTGATTTCGCGTTGCAGGATGGCCTGGGCGGGGTGCAGCACCTTGATGGCATCGCCGAAACTGCAGTCGGCGATGAGCAGCAGATCGACGTCGCTGCGGGCGTTTTCGTCGCCGCGCGCCAGCGATCCGAAGACCAGCGCCAGTTCGGGCGCCGGCTGCAGCGGGCGCAGGGCCTCGGCCAGTACGTCAACCAGCCCGCTGGTCTTGCGAAACAGGCCGGCCAGCTCGGCGAAAACCGGGCATTCGCGGTTGGCCTGGTAGCGCACTTGATTGCCCTGCTTTTCCCGTCGCAACAGGCCGACTTCGGCCAGTTTGGCCAATTCCTTGTGCAGCGTACCGGCGGTGGTGCCGGTCAGGCGCGCCAATTCGCGGACGTGATAACTGCTCTCGGGGTGCAAGAGTAGTTGGGCCAATGCTCGCTGCCGGTAGGTGCCAAATAGAAGATCGAGAAGCACGGGAATGCCGATGTAGCTGTTAATGCTTCGATTGTAGCTGATATTGCTTCAATTTTCCGGCCTACATGAACTGGTTGAGCGAGACGTAATCCTTCACGTATTCGGGGATACGTTCGCGCCACTCCTTGGGCACGGCCTTGAAGTCGGCCATGCTGAAGGCGGGATTGACGTTGAGGTCGGTCAGCCGTTTCTTTTCGATGATGTCGCGCAGGTGGCCGTCGGTGGCGTAGGCCTTGAAAAAATACTTCATGGCGACGACAGCGTCGGCGTGTTGGCTCAGCGCTTCGGGCGGCTGGTCGAGCAGGAATTTCCGGAATTCGTCTTCGAGCAGTTCGTCCTTGCCCTTGAAGTAAGGAATCAGGCCGAAAATCTTTTCCAGAATCTCGCGCAGGGTCAGGCGCCGATCCACGCCGGCGGCGCGGCGCAGCTTGTCGAGGGTGTAGAACTCGGCTGGCTTGTCGAGCAGATGGGTGGTGACGTAGTCAATGGCCTGGTCCCAGAGTTCGTTATCGACCTGGCGCTGCAGGACCGGATCGGCCTTGACCGCGTTTTCGAAGCCTTCGAAGAACATCCGGTCGATTTTCATGCCCTGCGGGCCGATGGCCTGCTCGGCCAGCAGCTTGAGGGCGTCGTCGCCGCGATGCTCGTATTCGCCGAAGGGCAGCGGAGGTGGGGTTTCCGGCCCCTCACCTTGGCCGGCGCCCAGCCTGGGCAACTTGAGGACTTCGTCGTAATCGAATTTCTCTTCGAAATACTCGCAGTTGGCGAAGAAGTCGAAGAACTTGTATTGCGACTTTTCCTGCTTGCCGATCTGTTCCTTGAGTTGCTTGTCGAAAAGCTGTTCGGGAAAGCTGTGCTTGCGCGTGCCACGGCCCTTGATCTGGACGAAATCGGACGGCGAGAAGACCGGCCGCATCAGCGCGAGGTTGAGAATGTCCGGACAGTCGTAGCCGGTGGTCATCATGCCGACGGTAACGCAGACCCGCGCCTTGCTGGTCTTGTAGGCGTCGAGAAAGTTGGCCGAGCCGAGCAGGTTATTGTTGGTGAAGTTGATCGTGTATTGCTGGGCGTCGGGAATCAGCGAGGTGACCTGCACGGCGAAATCGGATTGGTACTTGCCCGGCCAGATGGCGTCGGCCAGCTCGTTGAGGCGCTGGGTCAGCTTGGCGGCGTGGTTCTGGCTGACCGCGAAGACGATGGATTTGCCGAATTCGTGGCTGATCGGGTCGCGCAGGCCATTGTTGAGAAAGGTCTGGCAGAAAATCCGGTTGGTGGCTTCGGAAAAGAACTTTTTCTCGAAATCTTTCTGGAAAAAGCTGTCTTCGCCTTCCTTTTCGCCGTTCTCGCCGACATTGGCGACGGCATAGCCTTTGTCTGAAAGCAATTGCGTGGTGATGTCGGTCCGCGCATCGACGACGACCGGGTTGATCAGGAAGCCTTCGCGCACGCCGTCGAGCAGCGAATAACGGAAAGTTGGCTGGCCGGACTCGCAGCCGAAGGTGCGGTAGGTATCGAGCAGCAGCCGGCGTTCGGCTTCGCGCGGGTCGCGGGTGGAAGCCTTGGCGGCGTCGAATTTCTTCAGGTAGTCGCGTGGCGTCGCGGTCAAGCCCAGCTTGTAGCCGACGAAATACTCGAAGACGGCGCGCGCATTGCCGCCGATGGAGCGGTGCGCTTCGTCGGAAATCACCAGATCGAAGTCAGTCGGCGAGAACAGTCGGCGGTATTTGTCGTTGAAGAGCAGCGATTGCACGGTAGTGACGACAATCTCGGCCTTGCGCCATTCGTCGCGGCGCTCCTTGTAAATGACCGAGGTGTAATCGTTTTTCAGGTAGGCAACGAAAGCCTTGTTGGCTTGATCTTCAAGTTCCAGGCGATCAACCAGAAAGAGCACACGGTGAGCATTGCCAGTGCGCAGGAAGAGCTTGATGACGGCCGCTGCGGTCAGCGTCTTGCCGGTGCCGGTGGCCATTTCGAAGAGAAAGCGGCTATCTCCTTCGGCGACGGCGTCCTGTATCGCCTGCACGGCGCGCTTCTGGTAATCGCGCAGGAAGCGCAGACGATTCTTCTCGATGAAGGCGTCGCGCTCACCGAGGTTGTTCCAGCCGGCTTCGACGGCATAGCCCGGCATTTGCGTCAGGGCAATGTAATCCTTGCCGACCGGTTCGGTAATCAGGCGCTGCGGATTGGGCTGGAAGCGGTGATAGCCCTTGATCGAATCGGGCGACGGAAACCGCGTGATGATGTGCGGATTGCCCTGCGCCAGATCCCAGAAATAATGCAGGTTGCCGTTGGAGAGGATGACGAAGCGACAGTTTTGCGCCTTGGCATATTTGCGCGCCTGCTCCTTGCCGACCAGGGGGTTCTTGTCTTCGCACTTGGCTTCAAGGACGACGAGGGGGAAGCCAACATCGTCGAGCAGCAGGAAATCGATAAATCCGTTGCTGGATTGCTCGAAGTTATCGCCAAGCGCATCGACGGCTGCCTTGGTCAGTTTGACCTTGGGTTCAAGAACGATGTTCGCCTTACCCGTGGCGTCATCGAAGAAGCGCCAGCCGGATTCTTCCAGAAGCTTGTTGATCTTGATGCGAGCTTTGGCTTCCTTTGCCGCCATGGCGGGCGCCCCCTGTATTTTTCTTGAGCCGTCGGTGGGCGCTAGTCTATCTCAAGGTCTGGCGTAACCAGAATTCCAAATGGGTTGTCAGGCAGACCGGCTGATTCCATACCCCTGAAAAGCAAAAACCGAAGGACAAGCCTTCGGTTTTCGAATTCCCACGGTCAACCGGAAAAAACGGCTAAAAATGAAATTCCGTTGAGCTCCAGAACGGCGCCCAGCGGATGTTTTATTCGACGCCCTGCGAGGCCAGATAGTCTTCGTAGCCGCCAAGGTAATCGATGATCCGGCCGTCGTTCTTGACTTCGAGCACGCGGGTCGACAGCGAGGAAACGAACTCGCGGTCGTGCGAGACGAAGACCAGCGTGCCGGGGAATTTTTCCAGGCCGCTGTTGAGCGCTTCGATCGATTCCATGTCGAGGTGGTTGGTCGGCTCGTCCATGAGCAGCACGTTGTGTTTCGACAGCATGAGCTTGCCGAACAGCATGCGGCCCTTGCCGAACAGCATGCGGCCCTGCTCGCCGCCGGAAATGACGTTGACCGATTTCTTCACTTCGTCGCCGGAGAAGAGCAGACGACCGAGCGTGCCGCGGATCAGGGTTTCGAGGTCGCCGCCGTCTTCGATGGTGGCGCGGGCGTAGCCGGCGATCCAGTCGGTCAGGCTTTCGGTGCCGGCGAACTGGGCGCTGTGGTCCTGCGCGTAGTAGCCCGGGAAAGCCTTTTCCGCCCATTTGATCGTGCCGAACTGCGGCGTCACTTCGCCCATCAGCAGCTTGAGGAAGGTCGTCTTGCCGACGCCGTTTTCGCCGATCACGGCAATCTTTTCGCCGGCGTTGATGGTCAGCGTCAGGTTGTTGAAGATCTTCCGCTCGCCGCCTTCGTAGGTGAAGGAAACGTTCTCGATTTCGACCGCCTGGCGATGCAGTTTCTGCTTCTCGTCGTAGTCGAAGCGGATCCACGGGTACTGGCGCGACGAGGGCTTGACGTCTTCCGGCTTGAGCTTGTCGATGAGCTTCATGCGGGAAGTTGCCTGCTTGGCCTTGGAGGCGTTGGCCGAGAAGCGGCGGACGAAGGTCTGCAGTTCGGCGATGCGTTCCTTGGCCTTGGCGTTGGCATTGGACAGACGTTCGCGGGCGGCCTGGGCGGCTTCCATGAAGTCGTCGTAGTTGCCGGCGTAGGTCGTGATCTTGCCGTAGTCGAGGTCGGCCATGTGGGTGCAGACCTGGTTCAGGAAGTGGCGGTCGTGGGAGATGATGATCATCGTCGAATCACGATTGTTGAGCACGTCTTCGAGCCAGCGGATGGTGTTGATGTCGAGGTTGTTGGTCGGTTCGTCGAGGAGCAGGATGTCCGGGTTGGCGAACAGCGCCTGGCAGAGCAGGACGCGCAGCTTCCAGCCGGGCGCCACCTCGCTCATCGGGCCATTGTGCTGGCTGGTCGGGATGCCGACGCCAAGGAGCAGTTCGCCGGCGCGGGATTCGGCCGTGTAGCCGTCCATTTCGCCGAACTGATGCTCGAGATCGGCGGCCTTCATGTAGTCGTCTTCGGTCGCTTCGGGGTTGGCGTAGATGGCGTCGCGCTCGCTCATGCAGGCCCACATTTCCTCGTGGCCCATGAGCACGACGTCGAGAACGCGCATGTCTTCGTAAGCGAACTGGTCCTGCTTGAGGTAGGCCATGCGCTCGTGCTTGTCTTTCGAGACATTGCCGGCCGAGGGTTCGAGCGCGCCGCACAGGATCTTCATGAAGGTCGATTTGCCGGCCCCGTTGGCGCCGATCAGGCCGTAGCGATAGCCTTCGCCGAATTTGACATTGACGTTCTCGAACAGGGGTTTGACCCCGAACTGCATGGTGATGTTGGCGGCGACAAGCACTACGATTCCAATCTGAAATAACGGTAAAACGAAGGGCTGGATTTTACCTTCTTTCAAGGGGTTGACCGTAGCAAACCGGCCATTTTGCTGCACTGCGGTGTAAGATTTGCGGCCAAAAATAGAAAACCCGGATTGAGAGACAGCACATGGTTCCACACCTCACCACCGCCCTCACTGGCCCCCTGCTCGAGCTCGAGCGCCGCTTCCTGGCGGCCAGCCCGCAGATCGAACACTGGCTGCGCGGCCAATGGCTCGAGCACACGCCGCCGTTTTATTCGTCGTGCGACCTGCGCAATTCCGGCTTCAAGCTGGCGCCGGTCGACACCAATCTTTTCCCCGGCGGCTTCAACAATCTGAACCCCGCCTTCCTGCCGCTCTGCGTGCAGGCGGCGATGAGCGCCATCGAAAAATTCTGCCCGGAAGCGCGCAGCCTGCTGCTCATTCCCGAGAACCACACGCGCAACCAGTTCTACCTGCAGAACGTCGCGCAGATTGCCGCCATCCTCAAGCAGACCGGCCTCAACGTGCGCCTCGGTTCGCTCAACCCGGAAATCACCCAGCCGACGCCGGTCGACTTGCCCAACGGCCAGAGCCTGC
This sequence comes from Betaproteobacteria bacterium HGW-Betaproteobacteria-4, assembly GCA_002840785.1. Lineage (GTDB taxonomy): Bacteria > Pseudomonadota > Gammaproteobacteria > Burkholderiales > Rhodocyclaceae > Azonexus. The sequence continues at coordinate 53,617 of PHCH01000070.1, forward strand.
TGCTCGAACCGCTGGTGCGCACGCCGCACCGCCTCGGGCTGGACGGTTTCGATCCCTGCGCCATCCTGCTCAACAACGACCTGTCGGCCGGCATTCCGGCCATCCTGCAAGGACTGCACGAACAGGTCGTGCTGCCGCCGGTGCATGCCGGCTGGGCGGTGCGCCGCAAGTCCAACCACTTCGCCGCCTACGACCAGGTGGCCAACGATTTCGCCAAGGCCATCGGCATCGATCCGTGGCGCATCAACCCGGCCTTCTCGGTCTGCCGCAGCGTCAATTTCCATGAACGTCAGGGCGAGGAATGCCTGGCCGCCAACGTCTCGGCGGTGCTCGACATCGTCAAGGAAAAGTATCGCGAATACGACATCGAAGAAACGCCCTACGTCGTCGTCAAGGCCGATGCCGGCACCTACGGCATGGGCATCATGACGGTGCGCAACGTCGACGAGGTCATCGCCCTCAACCGCAAGCAGCGCAACAAGATGAGCGTCGTCAAGGAAGGTCTGGAAGTCTCCGAGGTGCTCATCCAGGAAGGCGTGCATTCGTTTGAAACGCTCAACGAGGCGGTGGCCGAGCCGGTCATCTACATGGTCGACCGTTACGTCGTCGGCGGCTTCTACCGCGTGCACACCGGGCGCGGCAAGGACGAGAACCTCAACGCGCCGGGCATGCATTTCGAGCCGCTGGCCTTCGAGACCGGCTGCAACATGCCGGATTACGGCTGCAACGACCCGGATGCCGCGCCCAACCGCTTCTACGCCTACGGCGTGGTCGGCCGGCTGGCCTGCCTGGCTGCCGCCATCGAACTCGAGCGCACGGCGCCGGAAAACGACTGAGCACCGTGGCGCAGCAACTGCACTTCGAGAAACACCTGCTCGGCGGTAGCGCCCGCTCCCTGAAACTGGCGTTTGTCGTCGATCCGCTCGAGCATCTCAAGGCCTGGAAGGATTCGTCGGTGGCCATGATGCGCGCCGCCGAACACCACGGCCACGAGGTTTACACCATCGACGCGGCAACGCTCGGCTGGCGCAAGCCGGAGAGCGGCCAGGCCGGCGGCGTGTTCGGCGAGGCGACTCACCTCCACCTGCGCCCCGACGACCACGACTGGTACCGCGAAACCGGCCGCGAGTGGTTGCCGCTGACCACCTTCGACGCCATCGTCATGCGCAAGGATCCGCCCTTCGATGCCGAATACTTGACGGCGACCTGGCTGCTCGAACGGGCCGAGGCCGACGGCGTCAAGGTTTTCAACCGGCCGCGGGCGCTGCGCGATCATTCCGAAAAACTGGCGATCATGGAATTTGCCCATTTTTCGCCGTCGACCGTAGTAACGCGCAACATGGCGCAACTCCACCACTTCATCGACGAGCAGCGCGACGTCATCCTCAAGCCGCTCGACGGCATGGGTGGCAGCCAGATTTTTCGCGTCCATCGCAACGACCCAAACCGTAACGTCATCGTCGAAACGCTGACCCACGAAGGCGCCCGGACGATCATGGCACAGTGTTACGTACCCGAGATCAGCCAGGGCGACAAACGCATCCTGATCATCGCCGGCAAGCCCGTGCCCTTTTGCCTGGCGCGCATCCCCAAGGCCGGCGAAACGCGCGGCAACCTCGCCGTCGGCGGTACCGGTATCGCCCAGGAACTCTCGGCCAGCGACCGCGAAATCGCCGAAGCCATCGGCCCCGTCCTCGTCAAGCGCGGGCTCATGCTGGTCGGCATCGACGTCATCGGCGACCGGCTCACCGAAATCAACGTGACCAGCCCGACCTGCATGGTCGAGATCCGCCAGCAGTCGGGGTTCGATGCGGCCGGCGCTTTCATCACCGCCATCGAACACGCATGCGGCATTTCCTGATTGTCGGCTTTGCGCTGATCCTCGCCGCCTGCGGGCGCACCCCCTTGCAGGAACAGCAGGCCTACGTCTTCGGCACCCGCGTCGAAGTGCTCGTCGTCAGCGAAGACCCCGAGCAAGGGCGCAAGGCCATTGGCGCCGTGCTGCGCGAGTTCGACCGCCTGCACCGCGCCTATCACGCCTGGCAGCCATCCGAACTGACGACTTTGAATTCGGCCATTTTTTCCGGTCGACCGTCGGAAGTCAGCCCGGAACTCGCCGACTTCGTCCGGGAAGCCCAGGCGCTATCGAAACAGGGCGACTACCTGTTCGACCCCGGCATCGGCCAGCTCATCAAGCTGTGGGGCTTCCAGGCCGACGAGTTCAAGGCCGAACTGCCGCCACCGGCCGACATCAAGGCATGGCTGGCCAGCCAGCCGTCGATTGCCGACATCGCCATCGACGGCCAGACGATCAGCAGCCGCAACCACAAGGTCGCCCTCGATTTCGGCGGTTACCTCAAGGGCGTCGCCCTCGACCGCGCCGCCGCCATCCTGCGCGCCCAGGGCATCAACAACGCGCTCATCAACATCGGCGGCAACGTCATGGCGCTCGGCAGCAAACAAGGCAAGCCGTGGCGCGTCGGCATCCAGCACCCGCGCCAGCCCGGGCCGCTCGCCACCGTCACGCTGGCCGACGGCGAAGCCATCGGCACCTCGGGCGACTACCAACGTTTCTTCGAAGTCGACGGCCGGCGCTACGCCCACCTCCTCGACCCGCGCACCGGCTACCCGGCCGACCATACGCAGGCCGTCACCGTGCTCATCCCGGCCGGGCCGAAAGCCGGCACGCTGTCCGATGCCGCCTCCAAGCCGATTTTCATCGCCGGCCCGGACGGCTGGCGCGAGATGGCGACAAAGATGCAAATCGGCCTCGTTTTGCGCGTCGACCGTAGCAACCGGATCTTCGTCACCGAAGCCTTGCGTCAGCGCCTCGAATTCATTGGCCAGCCGCCCGAAGTCACCGTCGTTCCCTAGAAAATCATTCTGCCGACATGTATACGTTCGGCACGACTATCTCGTAACATTGCTTCGGGCACAAAAACAATAATTCGTACACAGGGCAGCGTAGGCATTCGTACAGAGGAGAAAGAATGCTGCGGGACGGTTTCTTCAACAAGCCGGGGTTCGCTAACAGTCTGGTACTGCGTATCGGCCTGCTTATCCTGCTGTCCCTCGCCGTCTTCGCCTTCGCCCTCTATCAGCTGATCGGCCGGCCCACCGTCGACCGGCTGGCCGAATCCCAGATGCGGCTCGCCGCCGAGCAACTCGAAGCCCGCGTCACACGGCTGTTCAAGACCGTCGAGGTCACCCTGCGCAGCAGCCACGGCTGGGGCCTCAACAACGACATCGACCAGGCGCAGCTACTGCGTTTCAACGAATTCTTCTTTCCCATCATCGCCAATCATGGCGAGATCACGTCGGTCATCTTCGCCCACGAATCGGGCCGCGAAATCCTGCTCCTGATGACCGACGACGGGCGGTGGACCAACCGCATCAGCAATCCGGCCGAATGGGGCAACCAGACCTACTGGATCACCTGGGACAAGAATCGCCAGATCGAGAGCGTGGACATGCGCGAACGCAACTACGATGCGCGCCAACGGCCTTGGTTCAAGGGCGCCATGTCCCTGACCGAGCCCCGGGACGTCCATTGGACCGAGCCGTACATTTTCTACACCACCAAGGAGCCGGGCATCACGGCGGCCATGCGGTGGACCGGCGCCGACGGCTCTAGCCATGTCATCGCCCACGATGTCCGGCTCATCGACATTGCCGAATTCACCACCCGCATGACCGTTGGCGAGCAAGGCCGGGCGGCGCTTTTCCTCAAGGAAGGCAAGCTCATCGCGCCAGGCGTGCACGGATTCGACCGCCCCGACGGGCACTGGGTCAGCCTCTTTCGCCCGGTCAACGGCAACGCCAGCGGCATCCTCCTCGGCGTCGTCGCCCCGGAAACCGATTTCGTCCCGATTTCCCGCGAAGATCTCCTGCTCCTCGCCCTCATCACCCTCTCCGCCCTCGCCCTCGGCATGGTCGTCGCCATCCAGATCGCCCGCCGCTTCGGCGCCCCGCTCGACGCCCTGGCCGACGACAGCGCCCGCATCGGCCGGCTCGAACTCGACCAGCCGGTGGCCACCACCGCCCCCTGGCGCGAAGTCACCCAGCTCGCCGCCGCCCTCGAAGGCATGCGCCAGCACCTGCGCAGCGCCCGCCGGGTACAGGAAGACGCCCAGATCGAACTGGAACTCAAGGTCGCCAAGCGCACCCATGCCTTGCGCCAGAGCCAGGACATCCTGCAAAAGCGCGAAGCCTTCTTCCGGGCCATTTTCGACAACGCCGCGGTCGGCATCGTCAGCCTCAACCCGGCGCGCCAGCCGACGCTGGTCAACCCGGCCTTCGCCCGCTTCGTCGGCCAGCCGATCGACGTTCTGCTCGCCCATCCGGAAGACATCGTGTTCCCGCCCGAAATCCAGGCCCGCATGAACGAAGTTCTCCCGCAGATCGCCGCCGGGCAAAGCACCAGCCTGCGCCAGGAATTCGCCTTCACCGATGCAGACGGCAAGACCTGCTGGGGCGATGTCCAGATCGCGCCGATCCGCGATGAAGACGGCCAGCTCGATTCGCTGCTCGTCACCGTCCTCGACATCAGCGACCGGCGCCAGATCGAGGGCGAACTGATCCGCCAGTTCACCTTCCTCCAGGCCCTCATCGACACCATTCCCAACGCCATTTTCTACAAGGGCAAAGACACCCGTTTCCTCGGTTTCAACCGCGCCTACGAGGTATTTTTCGGCATCGACCGGCAGAAGTTGATCGGCAAACGGGTGCTCGATCTCGACTATCTTCCGGAAGAAGCGCGGCTGACCTATCAGGCCGAAGACGAAAGGCTCATTGCCGAATGCGGCTGGACGACGCGCGAGGTGCAGATGACCAACGCCAACGGCGAACTGCGCGACACCCTCTACTCGATCAGCGGCTTTCTCTCGCCCGACGGCACGCCGGGCGGCCTGATCGGCATCATCGTCGACATTTCGCCGCTCAAGGAAGCCAATCGCATCGCCGAAAAAGCGCAGGCCGCCGCCGAGTCGGCTGCTGCCGCCAAGGCCGATTTCCTGGCCAATATGAGCCACGAAATCCGCACGCCGATGAACGCCATCATCGGCATGACTCACCTCGCCCTGCAAACCGAGCTGACCGCCCGCCAGAAGAACTACCTGAGCAAGGTCGATAACGCCGCCAAGGGGCTGCTCGGCATCATCAACGACATTCTCGACCTGTCGAAGATCGAAGCCGGCATGATGCATTTCGAGCAGGCGCCGTTCAGCCTCGACGCCAGCCTGCGCCACCTCGGCGACCTGTGCGCGCAAAAGGCCCGCGAACGCGGCCTCGAGCTGCTCTACGACGTCGCTCCCGATGTCCCCGACCGCCTGATCGGCGATTCGCTGCGGCTTGGCCAGGTGCTGCTCAATCTGGTCGGCAATGCCATCAAATTCACCGAGGCCGGCGAAATCACCGTCGTCGTGCACAAGCTGGCCGGCAGCGCCGACAAGGTCGAACTCGGCTTCGAAGTCCGCGATACCGGCATCGGCATGAGCCCGGAGCAGCAGGCGCAACTGTTCTCGGCCTTCACCCAGGCCGACACCTCGACGACGCGAAAATACGGCGGCACCGGGCTTGGCCTGTCGATCTGCAAGCGCATCGTCGAGCTGCAGGGCGGCAGCATCGGCGTGACCAGCCGGCTCGGCGTCGGTAGTTGCTTCGATTTCCGCCTCGCCTTCGGCCTGGCCGTCGGCGACGACAGCCAGCCGCGTCGCATCGGGCTGCCCGACGAGTTGCGCGCGCTGGTCGTCGACGACAGCCCCGGCGCCTGCGAAATCTTCATGCAGATGCTCTCCGCGCTGGGCATCGCCGGCCATGCCGTGAGCAGCGGCAACGCCGCGCTCAGTGAGCTGGCTGCCGCCAATCAGGCCGGGCAGCCTTACGGATTGCTCATCGTCGACTGGAAAATGCCGGGCATGGACGGTGTCGAGCTGGTCCGCCAGATCGGCCAGTCGGCACCGACCGACAAGTCGGCCATCGTCATGTCCACGGCCTACGATCACGAAGAACTGCAAGCGGCGCTTGGCACCATCTCCGTCGGCGCCATCCTGAGCAAGCCGGCCACGCCGTCGTCGCTGTTCGACAGCATCATGGTCGCGCTGCATCGCGAAACGGCGCTGGCCCCGCTTCCGCCTGTCTCGGCGGACAATCCGGGCCGCCTGTTGGCGGGCCGGCGCGTCCTGCTCGTCGAGGACAACGAGGTCAATCGCGAACTGGCCGAGGAAATGTTGCGCAATATCGGGTTGACCGTGGAGACGGCCGAAAACGGGCAGCAGGCCGTCGATGCCGTGCAGCGCAGCGCCTACGATCTGGTCCTCATGGATTGCCAGATGCCGGTCATGGATGGCTACGCGGCAACCGGCAAGATCCGCGACGAACTGCACATGCGCCAGTTGCCGATCGTCGCCATGACCGCCAACGCGCTGGCCAGCGACCGCGAGCGCTGCCTGACGGCCGGCATGAACGACCATATTCCCAAGCCCATCGACGTCGCCGTCCTCCACGCCACGCTGGCCCGCTGGCTTGAGCCTGGCGACGGCGCCAGCCAGCCGCCGGCTTCCGCTCCAGACGAGGGCGCCGATGATGCCGCCGAGATCGACAGCACTGCCGCCCTGGCCCGGATGGGCGGCAATCGCAGCATGTACGACCGGCTACTCGTCCGCTTCCGCGACAATCAGGGCGACGCCGTCGACCGCCTGGCAGCCGAACGGCAACAGGGCGACAGCGCCGCCATGATCCTGCGCGCCCACACCCTGCGCGGCCTGGCGGGCAATATCGGCGCGGTCGGCCTGTCCAGGCTGGCCGGCGAGCTGGAAGACAGCCTGCGGAAAGGGATGCCGATCAACGATGCCGGCATCGATGCGCTGCTCGCCAAACTGAGCCTGGCGCTACCCACCGCGCTGGCCATTCCCGCCACCCTCCCGGCGCTCGAACGCCAGATAGCACCGGCCCCACCGCCCGCCGAGCAGGCCGCGGCGCTGGTTGCGCTGCGCCGCTTGCTGGCCAACGACGATGCCGCTGCCGTCCGCCATTTTGAAGAGATGGCGGCCTGGCTTCGTCAGCAGGGCGACCCGCATCTGGTCGACCAACTGGCCCGACAGATCGAGCGCTACGATTTCGAAGAAGCCCAGGCAACGCTATCCCAACTATCCCCGAACCCGGGCCAAAACTGAGTCCACCGACGAGACCCCACCGATCATGTCCCCCCTGCTCCCCAAACAATGCATTCTGGTCGTCGACGACAGCCCGGAAAACATCGATCTGCTCAGCGAAGTGCTGCGTAACGACTATCGAATCCGCATCGCCACCTCGGGCGAAAAGGCGCTCAAGATCGTCTATTCCGACGAGCCGCCCGACCTCATCCTGCTCGACATCATGATGCCCGGCCTCTCCGGTCTGGAAATCTGCCGGCGCCTCAAGTCGAACCCCGACCGCCGGCGCATCCCGATCATTTTCGTCACCGCCATGACCAGTACCGAGGACGAACAGCGCGGCCTGGAAACCGGCGCCGTCGATTACATCACCAAGCCGATCAGCCCGCCCATCGTCAAAGCCCGCGTGCGCACCCATCTGGCGCTCTACGACCAGTCACGCGAGCTTGAGCGCATGGTCCGCCAGCGCACCCACGAGCTGCTCACGACGCGCCAGCAGATCATCCGCCGGCTCGGCCGGGCCGCCGAATTCAAAGACAACGAAACCGGCAACCACGTCCTGCGCATGAGCCACTACGCCCGCATCATCGCCATCGCCCACGGCCTCGGCGAAGAGGCCGCCAACATCATCTTCAACACGGCGCCGATGCACGACATCGGCAAGATCGGCATCCCCGACGCCATCCTGCTCAAGCCGGGGAAACTCGACGCCGCAGAATGGGAGGTCATGCACCAGCACCCGATCATGGGCGCCGAAATCATCGGCAAGCACGACAACGAACTGCTCGAAACCTCGCGCATCATCGCCCTCACCCACCACGAAAAGTGGGATGGCAGCGGCTACCCGCAACAACTGGCCGGCCAGGACATCCCGCTCGAAGGCCGGATCGTCGCCATCGCCGACGTCTTCGATGCCCTGGTTTCAGTGCGTCCGTACAAAAAGGCCGTACCGGTCGAGGAAGCCCTGGACTATCTCTACGAGCAATCCGGCAAGCATTTCGACCCGCAACTAATCGACGCTTTCCGGCAAGCCATACCGGAAATCCTCCGCATCAAGGAAATCTACGCCGACGAACACGGCGCCCTCACCGACCTCGAATTCCAGATCAACGAGATTTTCCACCACAAGGACGATCCAACCGGCTACCCGGGCGTGCTGGCCAGCACCGAACGCGGCCTCGACTGAGGCCGGATGATTTCAATTTTTGGCCTTTTTGCCGGTTGACCGTAGCAATCAGTCAAACCGGCCATGGCTGAGCCGGCCTATTCCGGCGCCTTCGAATCAATCGTCAGCGTGACCGGCCCGTCGTTGACCAGGCTGACCGCCATGTCCGCACCAAAGACCCCGGTCGGCACCGGCTTGCCGAGTTCGGCCGACAAGCGGGCAACGAACTGCTCGAACAACGGCTGCGACACATCCCCGCGCGCCGCCCGGCTCCACGACGGCCGATTGCCCTTTTTCACCGAGGCATACAGCGTGAATTGCGAAACGGCAAGAATCGCCCCGCCCGCCTCGACAACGCTCCGATTCATCACCCCGCTGTCGTCGCCAAACAGCCGCAGGCGAACGATCTTGCCAGCCATCCAGTCAATGTCCGCGGCACCGTCATCGGCCTCGAAGCCAGCCAGCACAAGCAGCCCCGATTCAATTTTTCCGCAAATTTCCCGGTTGACCGTAACACTGGCCTCCCTGACCCGCTGAATGACTACCCGCATGCCGAACTTTCTCGCCCCTGCTTGAGCGCTACTCAAAGCCAGTTGAACAAATGGATTAGTTTTCCTGATAGGCGCGCTCGATGAGCGTTTTGGCCTTCTCGAAGTCAGCCGGCTTACGCAGCACGACTTCCAGATCGCCTGTTCCCCAGTGACCTATGTTGGTCACATCCCGCAAGAATCCCGTACCGGGTTCGGGTTTAGGTTCGACTGTTGCCGGATCAAGCTTCAGCGTCAAGATAATGCGGGGATCCTGCTTGGAGGCTATCGATAGACAAACAAAGTTCTTCAAACGACGGAACGCCACGTAGAGTTTTAGTTGTTTCTCGATGATGTCGTCACCCTGGGCGAGGATGAAGCTGCGCGTCTGTTCAAACAGCGCCAGGAGTTCTGGCGAAGCGGAAGCGATCTGGTCAGCGTGCGTTTTCATGGCCAAGGTTGATGCTGCAGGCGTCTTCGCTGGCTTCATATCCGAAACCTGCTCATCGGTCTCAATAGTCGCCTGCGTACTAGTAGCACTCGCGCCATTTACCAACTCGAACAACAACAGATCATCGCCAAACAGCTTGTAGCGAATCAGCTCGATGTTGCGGTTGATCTGTGCGACAGCATGCTCGTCATAACGGGTGAAATCGGCGGCGATGCAAAGTAGGCGCGTACCGCTCCACTCAATTTTACCCGCCTCATCCTTACCGAGCTTTTCCATCACCAGAAAGCGGAAATCAGCTTTGTGGTCGAGCAACCAGTCCAGATAGAACAGGCCTTGATTGATCACGTTTTCGTTGCTATGGCGCTTGTACTCAATGATTACAGGGCAACCGTTCTCGTCCAGCCCCAGCGAATCGATCCGCCCACGATGCTTGGCGCCCGTGCCGTACTCGGAAGCGAGGAAGCGCACACCAAGGAATGCTTCCATCTGCGATTCGATCAACTTCTGCAGCGTTTTCTCGATGGCAACAGCGTTTCCCGGCAGCTCGATAGTGCCGTTACTGGAATAGCGGAAAAGTTTTATTGCACTCATGTTCAGTCATCCCTTGCCGAAATCGGCCAAACCTTAGATCCGAGATTGATCCGGACCACCACAAAGGCGAAAAAAAGGCCCCTTGCGGAGCCTTCCTATTTTTTAAAGTACTGAGAATTTTTTAATCAATTCAGAGAACCTACAAACTGTCAGATGACAGAGTTAGTGAAAAAAGCCTGTACGGAAACAAACGTGTTTTTCATTAACTTTGTCATTGATGTAGTCCTTGTTTGCCATGGAAACTGAAAAAATCCGGTATTCGTGCCATTGTAAGTGAAAAATTCTGAGACATTGACAGAGCTAGAACCAAAGGGGCGATTACATTAAATTGCTTGGTCAAAACCATCTCCACAACGCTGCCTCACTTTCCTGTAACTAGTACTTCCCCCTCTTCTTCCATGCCTCTGCGCTCTGTGGATTCTGTGCGGCCCAATTGTCAAAGGCAGCGCCAGACAACCAAGCATACGACTCGGCGCCCTGGCTCACTATTGGGGTCACCGGTGTCGAAACGTCCAAAGCATCCTCATAGTGGAACTCCTGCTGGGTAATATTGCGGTGATATTTGCTCCTATCACCTGGCAACTCCATTGGTAGCCACTTAGCCATTTCTGGAAACAGCAGGCTCAGCAATTTATCGTACCTACGATCTCGACGATATGTCCCTTCTCCAGACTCAAGGCTATCGGCCACTCTCTGTCGCCACTCCTGAATTGTCGTCCATTGATCCGATGTTAATCTCGGCACATAGAGCCGAGATGCCAGGAGATAAAGGGTATGCCACATCAGCCCATATCCACGCTCCGACAAAATCGCGTTGATGACCTGCCACGCCGTCGATATCCGATATCCCACAGCGCGGTCTAGCTTTATGGAAAGCAGGCGATCAAGAATATTGCCCTGATGCAAAAACAATAATTCATCCTTCGCTTCCGGATATCGATGAACCGCCAAACCCTCTGCACATTCCCGCACCCGCTCTAGCGCCTCAGCCATCAATACTCGGTCCCCACGATCAGCCTCAACTAAAGCGCGAAGATCTCCATAGCGCGCTACGGCATCCAAATACTGATCTGCCCAAACCATTACCGGAACGGCTATTCGAGCGGCCCATTGTTCTCGCTCCTTTCTCGATGCCTCCAGTTTTACCAGCTCCCTATCTACATCGAGTGCTAGCAACACAGCGAGTCGGGCACGTTCGGCTTCAAACCATGGGTGATGCAACCACCGTTTTCCTGCCTCTTCAAACACAACCAACGATCTAAATTCAGCCTCCGTTACGACCCCGCCCATCCGAGCGATATCGATATCGATCTCAAGCGCTGCGAATCCTTCCTCAGCTATTCGAGCTCTTCTCTCGTCGTCAATCGCGTTGGTAACGGTTACCTCAACTAATAGTCTCTCCGCAGGCCAACCATCCTGGGCTTTCGTTATCGCGACTACGTCTGGCCTGATCTGCCCTACGTTTTTCTCCAATACCACCGACTCAAGCAACAAGACCCGGCCCGGTTTGGTATTGGTTTTTCTCAGCACAACCCCACTTGGCAAAACCGTTTCAACCTCTACCTCCATGCCAGGAACACAAATTTGGCCTTCGCGTTCAAGAATTTCTTTGGCCTTCATGTGAAGCAGGGTCTCTCGCTTCGCGTTAGCCCCCATCTCGACAGGCAGACTTACGCCCTCACCAAGCCAATCCAGAGCATCTATTGCAGTCGCAGTCGCCTCCGCGAGCGCCTGTGCAGCTAAGTCGGCATCGGCCCAATGCGAACACCACGTTCCTTGTTCAACAATAAGAACTAGGCGCTGTCGCAACTCCTCGGGAGACATTGCCGCAAGCTCGGGATCGTTGACTACCACCATAATTGTCGGAATTAAGGCATCGTCATCGCTGGCATCCAAACTTCCTACAAGGGAGACCTGCAGCTGCCGCCCATCATCAAGTGTCACGATTCCGGTCACTTGATCTCGAAATTCCACATCCTTGATCCGTACCCGCTCTCGTGGCGCCTCCACCCACGCCTCGTGATACTGGCCGCTCAATCCCATGAGGCGGGCTGACCGTCTGCGAGCGGGCAATTGAAACCACCCATCGGGCTTCAATGTTTCGAGGGCAGCAGCCCTAGCCGTCAGAACCAAGCAATCATCCCGACGAGCCCCGTCGGGATGTCGAAAGTGTGGTCTTTTAATGAACGTTGATCGCGCGGCGTTTACAGCTGTTAGGGGGGCTCCGCAGCTATAGCATTCGCAGCCACACTTTTCGCCACGCCGGTCCTGCCCCAGTTCCCCGATATAACGAGGTTCTTTTGTTTCCCGATCACGGCCCCAAGCCATTACCAGATCGCTGGTCATTCCAGGAACTAGCGAATCACCGATGTTTGTAACAACCCAGCCCGTCCGAGATTTCGGGTCGTTACCTGACATTTCTACCAGTCCGACGATATCCAGCAGCAACCAACGACGGTGCCTTATTTGGTAATTGAATGTCCTTGGTAACGTTTGAGGTGCCCCCGGTTTTAGTGCCAAGGTCGTTTTAGTAAAAGTCCTTGGGTTGCACCATTAAAGACATTCTTCGGTGGCCGGCTGGGCGGAGGTGTTT
>PHCH01000071.1 GCA_002840785.1 Betaproteobacteria bacterium HGW-Betaproteobacteria-4
CTATCGCGTTGAGCGCTACACCATTGAGGTGTTGCCCAAGGACGCGGTTTCCGATGGCAATATTGCCAATCTGGATGGCGTTGTCGACTGCGTCAAGCGCGCCTGGAAACGAATGGGTACGTCGACTCGCAATGTCGCGATGGCCTTGCCGGGTTCCGCGGTCATTACCAAGAAAATAATCGTGCCGAATGGATTGCGCGATGAAGAGCTCGAGGCTCAGGTAGAGACCGAAGCCAATCAATACATTCCGTTTGCAATCGATGAGGTTAATCTCGACTATCAGGTGATCGGGCCGGCTCCTGCCGTTCCCGATGAGCTTGAGGTACTTATAGCGGCTTCCAAGAAAGAGCGCGTCGAGGACCGAGTTGCTGTTGCCGACTCGGCGGGCTTGAAGGCCATAGTTGTTGATGTCGAGTCATTCGCAGCGCTGGCCGCGTTTGAGTTAATTGAGCGCCAATTGCCGGATGCCGGAAAAAATCAGGTCGTTGCCCTTGTTGATGTCGGCGCCAACGTAATGAATCTTACGGTGTTGCGCAACAGTCAGCAGGTTTACGCTCGAGAACAGGCGTTTGGCGGCGGCTTGTTGACGCAGGATATCGCTCGTCACTATGGCATGAACTATGAAGACGCCGAGGCGGCCAAGCGGGCAGGTAATTTGCCAGAAGGTTATGAAATAGAGCTGTTGAATCCGTTCATGGAAAATCTGGCCCTTGAGGTTTCTCGGGCCCTGCAATTCTTCTTTACCTCGACTCAGTTCAATCAGGTCGATCACATCGTTCTGGCCGGTGGCTGTGCAGTAATTCCCGGTATCGACGAGGTTGTCGCCACAAGAACGCAAGTCAATACCCTGATCGCCAACCCCTTCGCCAATATGGTGCTTTCAGATCGCGTTCGGGCAAAAAGTCTGCTTGCTGATGCCTCGTCGTTGATGGTGGCCTGTGGTTTGGCTCTGCGGAGGTTTGATCCATCATGATTCGCATCAACCTCCTTCCGCATCGCGAAGAGGCAAAAAAGGCCCGGCGCGAACAGTTTTTTGTCTTGGCCGGGTTGGTTTCGGTGTTGGCTGTGCTGATCGTGTTTGCGGTTTACACCCTGATCGGTAGCGCGATCAGCAATCAGGACGATTCGAACAATTTCCTCAAGGGGGAGATTGCAGTACTTGACAAGCAACTCGATCAGATCAAGCGACTGAAAGAACAAACCCAGGCGTTGTTGTCTCGCAAGCAGGTTATCGAAAACCTTCAGCGTGATCGTGGGGAAACGGTTTATTTGCTTAGCGAGTTGGTTAAGCAGGTGCCAGAAGGGATTTACCTCAAGTCGCTCAAACAGGATGGACTCAAGGTCAACGTTACTGGCCACGCTCAGTCAAATGCAAGAATTTCGGCGTTGATGCGTAATCTGGAGGCTTCTCCTTGGTTAGAGTCGCCGCAGTTGATTGAGAGTAAGGCCGTTGTGATCAACGGGCGCCGGATCAATGAGTTTGGTATGACATTCATACTTACCCGGGTAAAACCTGAAGACGGGAAGGTGAAAAAGTGAGCGCCAAGACAATTTCCTTGCCGAATATCGATTTCCAGTCGATAGCCGATGATTTTCGGCTAATGAACCCGAATGATCCAGGGGCGTGGCCGATAATACCGAAAGTCACCGTTCTAATTGGTTTGTTTTTAGCGATTCTCCTGGCCGGTTGGTGGTTTGTCTGGAATGATCAATTGACCGAACTGGAAACCAAACAGCGAGAAGAGGAAACGCTCAAGCAGCAGTATCTCGACAAGAAGCGCCAAGCGGTCAATCTGGACTTGTATATTCAGCAGCTAGCTGAAATTGACCGCTCATTCGGTGCGCTACTCAAACAACTCCCGGATAAGTCCGAAATTGAAGCCTTGCTCATAGAAGTTAACCAGGCGGGTCTTGGTCGTGGCCTCCAGTTCGAGTTGTTCAAACCAGGCCAGGAGCAAATCAAGGACTTCTATGCGGAGTTGCCGATTACCGTAAAGATAAATGGTAGCTACCATGATTTTGGTGCATTCGCTGCAGATATTGCCAAGCTTCCGAGAATCGTTACCTTGAATAATATTGCCGTCGCCCCGGTTAAAGACGGAGGGCTGCTTTCGTTGGATGCAACCACCAAGACCTTCCGCTACCTGGACGAAGAAGAGGTGGCGAAGCAAAAGAAAGACGAACAAGCCAAGAAGGCAGCTCAAGGAGCGAAGAAGTGAAAAAAATCCCGCTCATCGTCCTGTGTGGTCTCCTTAGCGCATGCGCAAGCGGAGATCATGAAGATTTGAAACAGTGGATGGCCGAGAACACTAAGGATATGCGTGGCAATGTGTCGAAGCTGCCGGAAGTGAAGCCATACGAGCCGGTCCCCTATGACGTGGAGGGAGCGCTAGATCCCTTTAAGCCAAGTAAGATTGAGCCTGAGTCCAAATACAAGCAGGTAGCAGGCAAGGGTGGGGCATTCCAGCCGGATTTCGAGGCACGGGAGGTTCGAAATAGCCTGTTGGAAAAGTACCCTATTGAATCGCTGAAGATGATCGGTTACATGAACGTTAACAAACAGCCCATGGCTGTTATTCAAGTAGAAGACAAGGTCAAGCAGATCAAGGTCGGTGATTACATCGGGCTTGATTTCGGCATGGTGACGCAGGTTTCCGACACGGAAGTTCAGCTGCGCGAATTAATACAGGATTCTGCTGGGGACTGGACCGAGCGCAAGAGCTCGCTGTACCTGCAGAGCAAGGAGGGAAGCAAGAAATGAAATTTATCAACTATGCGATGGCTGTTGCCTCGGCTTGTCTTGCCTTGTCTTCACCTGTGCGAGCAGAAGTTCCTCTTGCGAACACAATCGAAGCGGTTAACGTTGCTCAGCAGGGAAACGAAATTGCGCTTCGAATTGACCTGAAGGAGGCCTTGGCGTCGCCGCCGCCGGGATTTAGTGTTGCCAATCCTGCAAAGATAGCCCTTGATTTCCAGTCGACCGCAAACGGTTTGGGAAAGACCAGCCAAGTATTCAACCAAGGAGATCTGCGAGGGATCAATGTTGTACAGGTTGGTGATCGGACACGGATGGTGCTAAACCTCGTACGTAACATGAACTACAAGAGTCGACTTGAGGGTAAGTCACTCTACGTTACGCTGTCTCCGATTGATCGCTTGGCGGATTCCGCGGCACAGCGGACAACTCGCTTTGCCGAGGAAAGCCTAGTTGGATCGAAGCATGCTTTGAACGACGTGATATTTCGTCGTGGCAAGGATGGCGAAGGACGGATAGTCGTTGATTTGAGCGATACCGGTACCGGTATCGATATTCGCCAGCAAGGCTCCAGCCTTGTTGTCGACTTCATGAAAACAACAGTACCTGATCGTTTGCGTCGCAAACTTGACGTTACGGATTTCGCGACGCCAGTGACTTCTGTTGAAACTAAATCCGTCGGTGATAACGTTCGGATGACCATTTCGCCCAAGGGGTTGTGGGAGCATAACGCCTATCAGAGCGACAACCAGTTCATTGTCGAAGTAAAGCAGATCGTAGAGGATCCAAACAAGCTGGTTCAGGGGTCGAAGGTGGGCTACCAGGGGCCTAGAGTTAGTATAAATTACCAAAACGGAGATGTGCGAGCTCTCTTGCGATTGATGGCGGAGGAGTTGAATCTCAATGCCGTGATTAGCGAGACGGTAACCGGTACGACGACGTTGGTCCTGAAAGATGTTCCTGCTGATCAGGTGATTGACATCATCTTCCAGCAAAAGGGACTCGATATGCGAAAGAAGGGGAACATTATCATGATTGCCCCGCGCGACGAGATTGCTACAAGAGAAAAGCTGGATTTCGAATCAAAACAACAGATTAGTGAGCTCGAGCCACTTAAACTGGAGCAGTTCCAGTTGAATTATCAAAAGGCTTCGGACGTGGCCAAATTGTTGGCTGGCTTGCCATTGACGGGAGCGGGTGCAGCGCCGGTGGCAGGGCCGAATTCGGCAGCCCAGCGTATCCTGAGTAAGCGCGGTAGCGCCGTGGCGGATCCGCAATCGAATATCATTTTCATTAACGACATACCTAGTAAACTAGAGGAAATTCGTGGATTCATTCGCTCGATTGATACTGCTGCAAGGCAGGTATTGATTGAGGCAAGGGTTGTAGAGGCTCAGGATAGCTTTAAGCGCGAACTAGGCGCCAAGCTAGGTTTGATAAACTCCAAGTCCAGCGAAATATTAGGTACAGGAATTAATATTGCTGGGGGGAAAATGACTCCTGCGGTTACCTCTGGAACAACGACAACGCCAGCAACTCTTATCCAAAATCCAATGGTGGGCGTCAATTTGCCAGCCCCATCGACAGGCGGTGCACTGGCATTCTCGTTATTTAATTCGTCTTTTACGCGCATCCTTAACCTAGAGATTGCAGCTCTGGAGGAGGATGGGATTGGAAAGATTATTTCCAGTCCGCGGGTTATTACCGCGAATAATGTAAAGGCGAAAATCGAAGATGGTACAGAGGTTCCTTATATAACAGCGCAAACATCCAGCGGGGCAACAACTTATACCGTCGCATTCAAGCCAGCAAAGTTGTCACTTGAAGTGACTCCGCAAATTACGCCAGAAGGAACGGTTCGGATGAATTTGACCGTGAAGAAGGAAGAGCCAGACTGGACTAGGGCGGTAAGTGTTAATGGATTTCTGAATCCACCCATCAAGAGTTCAATCGTTGAGACAAATGTCGTGGTTGAGAACGGCGGAACAGTGGTAATCGGGGGGGTCTTCATTACAGATTCGCAGAATACTGTCGATAAGGTGCCATTGTTGGGCGACATTCCATTCCTCGGTTGGCTGTTCAAGTACAAAAATGACACTGGCAAGCGCCGTGAGCTGTTGGTGTTCATCACGCCACGCGTTATTTCTGACAAGATGCGCTTTGACTGATTGCACCTAACCAGGAACAAACGGGGTCGGCGGTGCCGGCCCTTTTTTTTGTGCTTGGTGGCTAGTCGGCTAAAATCCGAACGTGGAAAATCCTCGCAATATCTATCTCGTCGGGCTTATGGGGGCCGGCAAAACTACGGTTGGTCGTCAACTGGCGAAGCGCCTTGCTCGGCCGTTCTTCGACTCTGATCACGAAATTGTTGAGCGGACAGGAGTGCCGATCCCCACAATTTTCGAGATCGAGGGGGAGGAAGGTTTTCGGCGTCGCGAGGTGCAGACGATTCACGAGCTAACGGAATCGGCCGGTATCGTAATGGCTACTGGGGGAGGGGTTGTTCTAAACCCGGAAAATCGGCAACGCTTGCATGACACCGGCTGGGTGGTCTACCTGAATGTGCCCCCGGCGTTGTTGTTCGAGCGCACGCGACATGACCGGAATCGTCCGCTATTGCATGTTGCTGACCCGCTGGTTAAGTTGGAGGAATTGCATGCCTTGCGGGACCCTCTGTACCGGGAGACCGCGCATATCATAGTAGATGGCGGTCATCTGGTTGCCTCTGGCATAGTGCTTCACCTCCTAAGAGAATTTAACCATCAATGCAAAACATGATTGAAACGCTCAATGTCGCCTTGGGGGATCGCTCCTATCCCATACATATCGGGAACGGCCTAATCACGCGGCCGGAATTGCTTCTGCCATATTTCAAGCAAAAGAAGGCGGTCGTGATCACGAATACTACCGTCGCTCCCCTCTATCTCGATAAGCTACGGTCAACACTGGAAAGTGGTGGAATTTCAGTATTACCAGTGATTTTGCCTGATGGTGAGCAATTCAAGACATGGGAGACGTTGAATCAGATATTTGACGCATTGCTCGGCTCGCGCAGCGAGCGCGGAACAACACTAGTCGCGTTGGGGGGCGGTGTGATCGGCGACATGGGCGGATTTGCTGCTGCCTGCTATCTGCGCGGTATGCCGTTTATTCAAGTGCCGACTACGCTGTTGTCGCAGGTCGATTCCTCTGTCGGTGGAAAAACTGCAATAAATCATCCGCTAGGCAAGAACATGATTGGCGCTTTTTATCAGCCCAAATTGGTACTTGCTGATATTTCCACACTGGATACCTTGCCGGATCGCGAGTTGAAAGCAGGTTTGGCTGAGGTGATCAAATACGGTCTGATTCGCGATTTAGCCTTTTTCGTGTGGTTGGAAGAGAACCTGGAAAAGTTGTTGGCGCGTGATGCAGCGGCGCTGACCTATGCCATTCATCGATGTTGTGCCAACAAAGCCGAGATTGTCGCTGCCGATGAAAAGGAGATGGGCGAGAGGGCGCTTCTGAATCTAGGCCATACTTTTGGGCATGCGATAGAAACCGGCATGGGGTATGGTCAATGGCTACACGGCGAAGCTGTTGCTGCCGGCACGTTAATTGCTGCGGAGCTGTCGTCCAATTTGGGTTGGCTGGATGCTGCGTCGGTCACACGAATTGAGCAGATATTTGTTCGGGCGGGTTTGCCCGTATTTGCACCAAGGTTAGGCGTGTCTAGATATCTTGATTTGATGAGCCATGACAAAAAAGTCCAAGATGGAAAATTGCGCTTGGTGCTCCTTCGTGCGATCGGAAAGGGGGTCGTTTCGGATCTGTCCGACAATGCTCTGATTTGTGCTGCAATCGAGGTTAGATGCACCTGAACGGGGAGCGAGCGGGGACGATTGTTCATGGTTGGTGCGTCGCAGCATCTTGAATTGACAGGGGTTTGCCAGTATATTTGATGGTTGCCTCTAATTTTCCTACAGGCCGGAGCATGAAATATGCTGTTCGGCTTTTTTCAACATTGGCCCGAGAGTAGCGGCCAAGTTATACGAAGGAATGCGTGTGATGGAACCGGGAGTACCTGAGCGGCAGGGTTTGTACGACCCCGCCAACGAGCACGATGCTTGCGGCGTGGGCTTTGTGGCCCATGTCAAAGGTCAGAAAAACCATAGCATCGTCGAGCAGGGTTTGCTGATCCTGAAGAATATCGATCACCGCGGTGCTGTTGGCGCCGATCCCTTGCAGGGTGACGGTGCGGGTATCTTGATCCAGATTCCCGATCAGTTCTATCGGGAAGAAATGGCTCGCCAGGATGTCGAACTGCCGCCGGCCGGTGAGTACGGCGTCGGCATGGTATTCCTGCCTCAGGAGGCGGCAGCCCGTCACGCCTGCGTGGAAGAAATTGAGCGCTCCGTCGTAGCCGAAGGCCAGGTTTTATTGGGCTGGCGCGATGTGCCGGTGAACCGCGATATGCCCATGTCGCCGGTTGTGCGCGCTACCGAGCCGGTCATTCGCCAGGTTTTTGTCGGCCGAGGGTCGGATGTTTTCGTGACCGATGCGCTGGAGCGCAAGCTGTACATCATTCGCCGCCGCGCTGCCAACGCGATCAAGTCGTTGAACCTCAAGCATGGCCAGGAGTTCTACGTCCCTTCCTTCTCCGCTCGCACGGTGAACTACAAGGGGTTGTTGCTGGCCGATCAGGTCGGTGTTTATTACATCGACCTGCAGGACAAGCGTACCGTTTCGGCCTTGGCGCTGGTTCACCAACGATTTTCGACCAACACGTTCCCGACCTGGGATCTGGCGCATCCGTTTCGCTACATTGCCCACAACGGCGAAATCAATACCGTGCGCGGCAACGTTAACTGGTTCAAGGCCCGTGAACAGGCGATCTCTTCGCCGATTCTCGGCGATGACCTGAAAAAGGTCTGGCCGCTACATTACCCCGGTCAATCCGACTCGGCCGCTTTTGACAATGCGCTGGAACTGCTGGTCATGGGAGGCGGTTACTCGCTGGCTCAGGCCGTCATGCTGATGATTCCGGAAGCTTGGGAAAAGCACTCCCAGATGGACGAAAATCGCCGGGCTTTCTACGAGTATCACGCTGCCATGATGGAGCCATGGGACGGTCCCGCTGCGGTGGCATTCACCGACGGTCGCCAGATCGGTGCGACGCTTGACCGCAACGGCCTGCGTCCGGCCCGCTACCTGGTTACTGATGATGATCTCGTCGTGATGGCTTCCGAGTCGGGTGTGTTGCCGATTCCGGAAAAGAAGATCGTCAAGAAGTGGCGTCTACAGCCAGGGAAAATGTTCCTGATCGATATGGAGCAGGGGCGCATCATCGACGATCAGGAGCTCAAAAACTCCCTGGCCAACGCCAAGCCTTACCGGGAGTGGATCGAAAAAATCCGCATCAAGCTCGATGAAGTGCCGGCTCCGAACGAAAAATGTTCGGCCCCCGCTGCGTCACTACTGGATCGCCAGCAAGCTTTCGGCTATACGCAGGAAGACGTCAAGATCATTCTTGAACCGATGGTCCAGAATGGCGAAGAGGCGACCGGTTCGATGGGGACTGACTCAGCCCTGCCGGTGCTGTCGGCCAAGAACAAGACGCTCTACACGTACTTCAAGCAGTTGTTCGCGCAAGTGACCAACCCGCCGATCGACCCGATCCGCGAAGAACTGGTCATGTCGCTGGTCTCCTTCATCGGGCCGAAGCCGAACCTGCTCAACACCAACGACATCAACCCGCCGATTCGTCTTGAAGTGTCGCAACCGGTCCTGTCTTTTGACGACATGGAAAAGCTGCGCAATATCGAGAAGTACACGTCCAACAAGTTCCACTCCTTTGAGCTGGATATTTGCTATCCGGTGGCCTGGGGCAAGGACGGGATTGAGGCACGTCTCGCCTCGCTGGCAGCGGATGCCGAAGATGCCGTGCGCTCGGGTGCCAACATCCTGATCGTTTCCGACCGCATGGTCGATGCCGAACATGTCGCCATTCCGGCGCTGCTCGCTACTTCGGCCATTCACCAGCATCTGGTTAAAAAAGGCCTGCGCACGAGCGCCGGCTTGGTGGTTGAAACCGGTTCGGCTCGTGAAACCCATCACTTTGCCTTGCTTGGCGGCTACGGTGCTGAGGCTGTCCACCCATACGTGGCGCTCGAAACCATTGCCGGCTTTGCCAAGGGTGATGCCGAGAAGGCCGAGAAGTACGTCAAGAATTACGTCAAGGCTATCGGCAAGGGGCTCATGAAGGTCATGTCCAAGATGGGCATTTCGACCTACATGTCCTACACCGGCGCCCAGATCTTCGAAGCCATCGGCCTCCAGAAGGCCTTTGTCGAGAAATATTTTACTGGCACGCCTTCCAATGTTGAAGGGATCGGTGTTTTCGAGGTTGCCGAGGAAGCCATTCGTCTGCATGACGAAGCATTTTCGGCCGATCCCGTGCTGGCCAATATGCTCGATGCCGGCGGTGAATACGCCTACCGTATCCGCGGCGAAGAGCACATGTGGACGCCGGATTCGATAGCCAAGCTGCAGCATTCGACTCGCTCCGGCAAGTACGAGACTTACAAGGAATACGCCAAGCTGATCAACGATCAGACCAAGCGTCACCTGACCTTGCGCGGCTTGTTCGAATTCAAGCCGACCGGCACGGCCATTCCGCTCGAAGAAGTCGAGTCCGCCAAGGAAATCGTCAAGCGCTTCGCCACGGGGGCCATGTCGCTCGGTTCCATCTCGACCGAAGCGCACACGACGCTGGCTATCGCCATGAACCGCATCGGCGGCAAGTCCAACACCGGCGAAGGTGGCGAGGATGCCAGACGTTTCGTGCCGCTCAAGGCCGGCCAGACGCTGTCCGAAGTCGTCGGTGCTTCGCGTATCGAACGCGATTACACCTTCAAGGAAGGCGATTCGCTGCGCTCAGCCATCAAGCAGGTCGCTTCCGGGCGTTTTGGTGTGACTGCAGAGTACCTGGTCAATGCCGACCAGATCCAGATCAAGATGGCACAAGGTGCCAAGCCGGGTGAAGGCGGCCAGTTGCCAGGCCACAAGGTTTCCGAGTACATCGGCTTCCTGCGTCACTCGGTCCCGGGTGTCGGTCTGATTTCGCCGCCGCCGCACCACGATATCTACTCCATCGAAGACTTGGCCCAGCTCATTCACGACTTGAAGAACGCCAATTCGAAGGCCTCCATTTCGGTCAAGCTGGTCTCCGAAGTTGGTGTCGGTACGGTTGCTGCCGGTGTTGCCAAGGCCAAGGCCGATCACGTCGTGATCGCCGGTTTTGACGGTGGTACCGGTGCTTCGCCGCAGTCCTCGATCAAGCATGCCGGCACGCCGTGGGAACTCGGCTTGTCCGAAACCCAGCAGACGCTGGTGCTCAACCGCCTGCGTTCGCGTATCCGCGTCCAGGTTGATGGCCAGATGAAGACCGGCCGTGACGTCGTGATCGGTGCCTTGCTCGGCGCCGACGAATTCGGCTTCGCTACGGCACCGCTCGTCGTCGAAGGCTGCATCATGATGCGCAAGTGTCACCTGAATACCTGCCCGGTCGGTGTGGCCACGCAGGATCCGGTGCTGCGCCAGCGCTTCTCCGGTCAACCCGAGCATGTCGTCAATTTCTTCTTCTTCGTTGCTGAAGAGGTTCGCGAGATCATGGCCCAGCTTGGTATTCGCAAGTTCGACGAGTTGGTCGGCCGTGCCGATCTGCTCGACATGCGCGCCGGTATTGAGCACTGGAAAGCCAAGGGTCTGGATTTCTCGAAGATCTTCTTCCAGCCGAACGTCCCGGCCGACGTGCCGCGTCTGCATACCGAAGGCCAGGACCACGGCCTCGAAAAGGCGCTCGACCACAAGCTGATCGCCGAAGCCAAGCCGGCCCTCGAAAAGGGCCAGAAGGTCCAGATCGAAACCAAGATCATCAACGTCAACCGCACCTGCGGCACCATGCTGTCGGGCGAAGTTGCCCGCCGCTACGGTCATGCCGGTTTGCCGGACGACACCATCCACGTCAAGCTGACCGGCACTGCCGGCCAGGCTTTCGGTGCTTTCCTGGCCAAGGGCGTGACGCTGGAACTGACTGGTGAAGGTAACGACTACGTCGGCAAGGGTTTGTCGGGTGGCCGCATCATCATCAAGCCGAGCCCGGACTTCCGTGGCGATACGCAGCAGAACATCATTTGCGGCAACACCGTCATGTACGGCGCGACCGAAGGCGAGGCTTTCCTTGCCGGTGTCGGCGGCGAACGTTTCTGTGTCCGCAACTCCGGCGGTACGGCAGTTGTTGAAGGTGTTGGCGACCACGGTTGCGAATACATGACTGGCGGTACGGTGGCTGTGCTGGGGATGACCGGGCGCAACTTCGCGGCTGGCATGTCGGGCGGCATCGCCTACGTGCTCGATGAGGATGGCAGCTTCAAGCATCGCTGCAACCTTGCACAGGTCGCGCTCGAGAAGGTCTTGCCGGCGTCGCGTCACGCCGCTGGCGAACCGCTGCATCTGGGTATCGCTGACGAGACCCAGCTCAAGGAGCTGATCACCCGTCACGCCGAATACACCGGCAGCGCGACCGCCAAGGCCATTCTGGCCAACTGGGACGCCTACCGCGAGAAGTTCGTCAAAGTCTATCCGCACGAATACAAGCGCGCCCTCACCGAGATGGCCGCTGCTGCACAGAAGGAGGCTGCATAATGGGCAAGCCGAGCCTTGTCTGACGACGATGCCAAGATCCAGGGCGCGCGCTGCATGGATTGCGGCATCCCGTTCTGCAACAACGGCTGCCCGGTGAACAACATCATTCCGGACTGGAATGATCTGGTTTACCGCGGCAACTGGAAGCAGGCGCTGGAAGTGCTGCATTCCACCAACAACTTCCCGGATTTCACCGGCCGCATCTGCCCGGCACCCTGCGAAGCCGCCTGTACGCTCGGCATCAATGCCGCACCGGTCGGCATCAAGTCGATCGAGCACGCGATCATCGACAAGGGCTGGGAAATGGGTTGGGTTGTACCGCAGCCGCCGAAATCGAAGACTGGCAAGAAGGTCGCCATCGTCGGTTCTGGCCCGGCTGGCCTGGCTGCCGCCCAGCAACTGGCGCGCGTTGGTCACGACGTCACCGTGTTCGAGAAGAGCGACCGCCTCGGCGGCCTGCTCGCTTACGGCATTCCCGACTTCAAGATGGAAAAGACCCTGGTCGACCGCCGTGTTGCCCAGATGGAAGCCGAAGGTGTCACCTTCAAGACCAAGGTCGTGATTGGTGACAAGAACGTACCGGCCGGCATCAACAACGATGCGACCGAGTTCGTCTCGGCCGACCAGTTGAAGAAGGATTTCGATGCGGTGATCCTCGCCGCCGGTTCCGAAGTGCCGCGCGATTTGCCGGTGCCGGGCCGCGAACTAAAGGGCATCTACGCCGCGCTTGAGTTCCTGATTCCCCAGAACAAGGAAGTTCAGCAGGGCAAGGCCAATCCGGTCAACGTCAAGGGCAAGCACGTCATCGTCATCGGTGGCGGAGATACCGGTTCTGACTGCGTCGGCACCTCGAATCGCCATGGCGCCGCCTCGGTCACCCAGTTCGAACTGATGCCGATGCCGCCGGAGCAGGAAAACAAGGAACTGACTTGGCCGTACTGGCCGTACAAGCTGCGCACCTCTTCCTCGCACGACGAAGGTTGCTCCCGCGATTTCGCCGTTGCCACCAAGGGCTTCGTCGATGATGGCAAGGGCAACGTCAAGGCGCTCAAGGCCGTTCGCCTGGACTGGACGGATGGCCAGATGAGAGAAGTGCCCGGCTCCGAATTCGAACTGCCGTGCGACAACGCCTTCCTGGCCATGGGTTTCACCAACCCGGTCGGTGGCCTGCTGGACGCCTTCGGCGTCGAGAAGGATGGGCGCCAGAATGCCAAGGCGACGACTGATGGCGCTGGTTGCTACAAGACCAACGTGGACAAGGTTTTCGCGGCCGGCGACGTGCGTCGCGGCCAGTCGCTGGTCGTCTGGGCGATCCGCGAAGGCCGCCAGGCTGCCCGTGAAGTCGATGCTTTCCTGATGGGTTCGACGACGCTGCCACGCTAAGTCGGATTGCTCTCCTAAAAAGCCCCGCCGCCTGAAAAGGCGGTGGGGCTTTTTGATTTTGGCCGTTTTTTCCGGTTGACCGTAGCAAGCCCGGTTGACCGCCGGATTCGCGCTTTTTTGACTATTTTTCTCGTGATTCGGCGCCGATCTTGGCGAAACATTGTCACTGTCGTGTGAGAATGGCTGCTGATTTCTTGGGGGAAACAAGATGACTGAACTGCAACCTGCCTTGCTGGTGACAACGCCGAGCGGCGCCCTCGACGGGCACATGCTGGTAATTCTGGGCATCATGGTCGTTGCCGGGGTGCTGGGCGGCACGGCCAACTACTTTTTGGCCGACCGGCGCGGCGATGCTGGCCGCCACGACTGGCTCAAATATTCGGTCTTCGGCGTCGTTGCGGCGCTGACCGTGCCACTCTTTCTCAACATGCTGTCGAGCACGCTGCTCGAGGGAGCGCGGACCAAGCCGATCGATCTCTACGTTTTTTCAGGTTTCTGCCTGATCTACGTCGTCGCCTCGCGGCGCTTGTTCGAGAACATGGTGCAGCGCCTGATGGCGCAGATCGACCAGGTCAGGCGCGACGTTGGCCGCATCGAACAGCAAAAGCGCGACGAGCCGATCATCGCCGTGCCCAAGGCCGAATCCGAGGTGCTCAAGGCCGTCGAGCCCGATCCCAAGGACGTCCTTTCCTACAACGACGTCGAAATCCTGCGCGCCTTGTCGGAAGGCGGCTTCGTTTATGGCAACCTGGCGGCGATCTGCGACAGCACCGGGCTGGCCCGCGATTATGTCAGCCAGCGCCTGACCGTCATGAAAGCCATGGGCGTCATCGAGACGCGGATCAACGACAAGAACGTGCTGCACTGGTTTGTTTCGACCCGCGGCAAGGCCGTGCTCGGCGACATTCTCGGCGGGAAAGAGCAGAAGAAGAGCGCCTGACCATCACCGTGGTCGCCGACCAAAGCCCCGCCGCCTGCAAGGTCGCCGGGGCTTTTGTTTTTCTACGCGACTTGCGCTGGATCAAAGGGCGAGCCTGGCAAACGGCCTCGCCGGCTTCGACAGGCCGGGCTGATCATGTGAAAATGCAGATCACCCAACCGCACAAGATTCTGCTCAATATGAATATCGTCATTCTCGCTGCCGGCCAAGGCAAGCGCATGCATTCCAACCTGCCCAAGGTCCTGCATCCGATTGCCGGCAAGGCGCTGGCCCAACATGTCATCGACACCGCCCGTCTTCTCTCGCCGGAAAAACTGATCGTCGTCTATGGTCATGGCGGCGAGGTGGTACGCGCCACGCTGGCCGCCGACGACATCCTGTGGGCTGAGCAGGCGCAGCAACTGGGCACCGGCCACGCCGTCGCCCAGGCCGTTTCGCAACTGGGCGATGCGGCGCAGACGCTGGTGCTCTATGGCGACGTACCGCTGACCACGGTCGGTGCGCTCAAGCGTCTGCTGCAGGCCGGCAAGGACGGGCTGTCCATCCTCACCGTCGACCTCGCCAACCCGAGCGGCTACGGCCGCATGGTCCGTGATACCGCCGGCAACATCGTGCGCATCGTCGAGGAAAAGGATGCGACGCCCGAAGAAAAGGCGATCCGCGAGGTCAACACCGGCATCATGGCGATCCCGACCGCGCGCCTGGCCGACTGGCTCGGCCAGCTCAAGAACAACAATTCGCAAGGCGAGTACTACCTGACCGACATCGTCGCGCTGGCCGTGGCTGAAGGCCTACCCGTGCGTTCCGCACAGCCTGAGGGCGAGTGGGAGGTGCTCGGCGTCAACAGCAAGGTGCAACTGGCCGAACTGGAGCGTCAGCATCAGCGCAACCTGGCCGACCAATTGCTGGTCGCCGGCGTGCGCCTGGCCGATCCGGCGCGTATCGACATTCGCGGTTCGCTGACTCATGGTCGCGATGTTTCCATCGACGTCGGCTGCGTTTTCGAAGGCAAGGTTGAACTGGCCGATGCCGTCGAGGTCGGCCCGTATTGTGTGCTCAAGAACGTCAAGGTCGGCGCTGGCACGCGCATCGCCGCCTTCTGTCATTTCGAGGATGCGGTGATCGGGCCGGACGGCGTGCTCGGGCCTTATGCCCGGCTGCGTCCCGGCACCGAACTCGGGCCGGAGGTGCATATCGGCAACTTCGTCGAGGTCAAGAAGAGCACCATCGGCGCCCAGTCCAAGGCTAACCACCTGGCCTACATCGGCGACGCCGAGATCGGTCAGCGCGTAAACGTCGGCGCCGGCACGATCACCTGCAATTACGACGGCGCCAACAAACACCTGACCATCATCGAGGACGATGTCTTCATCGGCTCCGATACCCAACTCGTCGCCCCGGTGACGGTCGGCCGCGGGGCAACGCTCGGTGCCGGCACGACGCTGACCAAAAATGCCCCGCCCGATGCGTTGACCGTATCGCGGGCCAAGCAACTGACGCTACCCGGCTGGGAACGTCCCAAGAAGGTGAAGAAATAATGGATTTCTGGTTCACGGCTTTCATGCTGGTCATCGCCCTGCTCATCGCAGTAGGCGGAGCCCTTCTGCTGGTCGGCTATTTCGGCACCTTGCCGGCCTCGTTCGCCTTCGGCTGGAAAAATTGGCTGCCGACGCTGACCTTGCCCATCGTCGGTCCGCTCTGGTTCGCCGGCACGCATTGGTCGGAATTTTCCAAACCGGGCAAGCAACTGATTTTCGGCGTGCTGCTTTTCGCTGCGGCATTTGCCTTGCTGTATGGCTTTGGCCCGCACTTTGTAGACCGCATGGCGGCCAGTGGCATGTATCGAAATTAGCCGAACCGTGACGCTTTGGGCGCCGGTGGCTACGTGAAACGATTTTTTGACTGCATTTTCATAAGCTAAGGGAGAAGAAGATGTCCAAGTACACCACCGAGGCTCTACGTTCCGTTGCATTGGTCGGCCATGGCGCCGCCGGCAAGACCACTCTGGCCGAGGCCTTGCTGTTGGCGACCGGCGCGATCAACGCCAAGGGCAGCGTCGAGAAAGGCAATACCGTTGCCGATTTCGATGCCCAGGAGAAAGAGGCCGGTCACTCCCTGACGTCTGCCATCGTCAATTTCGGTTATGAAAATACCCGTGTTCACTTGATCGATACCCCGGGCTACCCCGACTTTTCGGGCCAGGCGATTGCTGCGCTGGCGGGTGTCGATACGGCGCTGATCGTCGTCAATGCCCAGACCGGCGTCGAACTGATGACCGAGCGCATGATGCGCTATGCCGCCGAGCGCAAGTTGTGCCGGATGATTGTCATCAACAAGATCGATGCCGAAAACCTCGATCTGCCCGGCCTTGTCGCCGACATCCGCGAGCGTTTCGGCAAGCAGTGCATGTTGCTCGACCTGCCGGCGCACGGCGCGGCCGATGTCGTCGAAGTGCTTGAGCACGATGCCGGCGATGCCGATTTCGAATCGGTCGCCGCAGCGCATAGGGCGCTCATCGACCAGATCGTCGAAGAAGATGAAGACCTGCTCGCCCAGTACCTTGAAGATGGCGCCGATCCGACCGCCACTGCCTTGCATGCGCCGTTCGAGAAGGCGTTGCGCGAAGGCCATCTGATTCCGATTTTGTTTACCTCGGCCAAGACCGGCGCCGGCATCAAGGAATTGCTGCACGTGCTGGCCTCGTTGGCGCCAAACCCGGCCGAAGGCAATGCGCCGCCGTTCTACAAGGGCGAGCCGGGCGACAAGACCGAGCCTTTCCAGGCCGAGCCCGATGCGTCAAAGCACGTACTGGCCCACGTCTTCAAGGTGGTGGCCGATCCCTACCTGGGCAAGATCGGCATCTTCCGCGTGCATCAGGGCACGATGAAGAAGGACATGCAGCTCTTCGTCGGCGACAGCAAGCGGCCGATCAAGGTCGGCCATCTCTACCAGTTGCAGGCGACGAGGTTGATTTCGACTGCGTCCTGCACGATTCGCACGATGAGGACCATATCCACCTCGTGCCGCTCGAATTTCCCAAGCCGATGGCCGGCCTGGCTGTCGAAACAAAGAAAAAGGGCGACGAACAGCGCCTGTTCGACATCCTGGCCAAGCTGGCTATGGAAGACCCGACCTTCGTCGTCGAACGTCACCCGACGAGCAACGAAACGGTGGTCCGCGGCCTCGGCGAGATCCACCTGAAGTCCAAGCTGGCCCGTATGGCCGGCCAGTACAAGCTCGAAGTCGATACCAAGCCGCCGCGCATTCCCTACTGCGAAACGATCACCGCTCCGGCCGAGGCGATGTATCGCCACAAGAAACAGTCGGGCGGCGCCGGGCAGTTTGGCGAAGTGCATCTGCGTATCGAGCCGAAGGGGCGCGGCGAGGGTTTCGAGTTCGTCGATGCGGTCAAGGGGGGCGTCATCCCCGGCGTCTTCATGGCCGCCGTCGAAAAGGGTATTCGTCAGGGGCTGGAGGGCGGCGTTGTCGCTGGTTATGCGGTCGACGACCTCAAAGTGACGGTTTTCGATGGCAAGACGCACGCCGTAGATGGCAAGGAAGTGGCCTTCACGATGGCCGGTCGCAAGGCGGTTATCGAAGCGATTCGGGGGGCTAAGCCGATTGTGCTCGAACCGATCGTCAGCATCGAGATCATTGTTCCGGAAACCGCCATTGGCGACCTGACCGGCGATCTTTCCGGTCGGCGTGGCCATATCACCGGCACTGACGGGCGCGGGCATGGCATGTCGGCGATTAGTGGCGAAGTGCCGCTGGCTGAGCTTAACGACTATCAGTCGCGGCTCAAGTCGCTGACTGGGGGGCAGGGCAGCTATACGATTGAGTTTGCTCGTTACGCGGCTGTTCCGCCGAATGTTCAGCAGCAACTGGCTAGCAAGTTTCAGTTGCATGATGAGGATGAGTGAGGGGTTCGTCCCCCGGGGTGCTAATTAGCTTGGGGTTCCGCCTTGCTGGCGGGCGTACTTTCTTTTGCTTCGCCAAAAGAAAGTAGCCAAAGAAAAGGCGACCCCAAGGTCGGCGCCCCTTCGGGG
>PHCH01000165.1 GCA_002840785.1 Betaproteobacteria bacterium HGW-Betaproteobacteria-4
TTGAGCATTGTTATTCCCCCCTAATCAGGCGTGATGACCAACCGGAACGATCACCGGCGTGTCCTTGGTGCTACCGCCAGCCATGGTCTTGAACATGTTGTAAGCCATGATCAACATACCCGACAGGAAGAGGACACCACCCAACCAACGGATTGCCCAGAACGGATAGGAACCCTTGACGGACTCGACGAAGCTGTAAGCCAGCGTACCGTCGGCATTTACTGCGCGCCACATCAAGCCCTGCATCACGCCGGAAATCCAGGTCGAAGCGATATAAAGCACGGTGCCGATCGTGGCAATCCAGAAGTGGGTCGTCATCAGCTTGGTGCTATACATCTCAGTCTTACCAAAGAGCTTCGGCAGCAGGTAGTACATGGAACCAATGGAAACCATCGCCACCCAGCCAAGAGCACCAGAGTGGACGTGACCGACCGTCCAGTCCGTGTAGTGCGACAAGGCGTTGACGGTTTTGATCGACATCATCGGACCTTCGAACGTGGACATACCGTAGAAGGACAGCGAGGTGATCAGGAACTTCAGAATGGGGTCGTCGCGCAGCTTATGCCAGGCACCCGACAGGGTCATGATGCCGTTGATCATGCCACCCCAAGACGGAGCCAACAGAATCAGAGAGAAGATCATACCGACGGACTGCGTCCAGTCAGGCAGCGCTGTGTAGTGCAGATGGTGCGGGCCCGCCCACATGTACGTAAAGATCAGCGCCCAGAAGTGGACCACGGACAAACGATAGGAATAGACCGGACGCCCCGCCTGCTTCGGCACAAAGTAGTACATCATGCCAAGGAAGCCTGCCGTCAGGAAGAAACCCACAGCGTTGTGACCGTACCACCACTGAACCATGGCATCCTGAACACCCGCATAAGCCGAATAGGACTTCAGGTAAGAAACCGGCAGTGCAGCACTATTACCAAGATGCAGTAGCGCAACGGCGATGATCATCGCACCGAAGAACCAGTTCGCCACATAGATGTGAGAAACGGTGCGCTTGCCGATGGTACCGAAGAAAACAATTGCGTACGAAACCCAGACCAGCGTGATCAGGATGTCGATCGGCCATTCCAGCTCGGCATACTCCTTACCCTGGGTAATACCCAATGGCAGACTGATAGCAGCCAACAGAATGACAAGTTGCCAACCCCAGAAAGTAAATGGAATTAGCGGGCCACCCCACAAACGGGTGTGCCCAGTGCGCTGAACGCACCAGTAAGACGTTGCAAACAGAGCACAGCCACCAAACGCGAAAATAACTGCGTTGGTATGCAGCGGGCGCAGACGACCAAAATGCAGGAAGCCAATATTCAGCTCCGGCCAGACCAACTGCGCAGCAATGATGACACCGACCAGCATGCCAACAATGCCCCAAATAACAGTCATGACAGCA
>PHCH01000166.1 GCA_002840785.1 Betaproteobacteria bacterium HGW-Betaproteobacteria-4
GGTGCCTCGTTTCGACTGAAGGACTAGGAGGTTTTAGCCCATGAGCCGTGAAATATTGCTGCTGGTTGATGCACTCGCCCGCGAAAAGAATGTCGCCAAGGAGATTGTCTTTGGCGCCCTCGAGCTGGCCCTTGCTTCGGCCACCAAGAAGCGTATCCATGATGAGGCCGATGTCCGCGTCTCGATTGATCGCAATTCGGGTAACTTCGAGTCCTTCCGTCGCTGGCAGGTCGTGCCGGATAACGAATACGTCAACGAGTATCTGCAGATACCGCTCTCCGAAGCCCAGAAGGACGATTCGGATATCGAAGCCGGCGATACGCTGGAAGAGGGTCTTGAGCCGATCGACTTCGGTCGTATTGGTGCCCAGGCGGCCAAACAGGTCATCCTCCAGAAGATTCGCGATGCCGAGCGCGAGCAGATCCTGTCCGACTTTCTTGATCGCAAGGAGCATGTCGTTTCCGGGACCATCAAGCGCATGGAGCGTGGCAATGCCATCGTCGAAGCCGGCAAGATCGAAGCCCTGCTGCCGCGCGATCAGATGATTCCCAAGGAAAATCTGCGTGTTGGCGACCGTATTCGCGCCTATCTGCTGCGTATCGACCGCAATGCCCGCGGCCCGCAGATCATCCTGTCGCGTACCGCGCCGGAATTCATCGTCAAGCTTTTCGATATGGAAGTACCGGAAATTGCCGACGGCCTCATGGAGTTGAAAGCTTGTGCCCGCGACCCCGGCCTGCGCGCCAAAATTGCCGTCAAGTCGAATGATCCGCGTGTCGATCCGATTGGCACCTGTGTCGGCCTGCGTGGTTCCCGTGTTACCGCCGTGCGTAACGAAATCGGCGGCGAAAATATCGACATCGTGCTGTGGTCGGCTGATCCGGCCCAGTTCGTGATTGGCGCCCTGTCTCCTGCCGAGGTTTCCTCCATCGTGGTTGATGAGGAAAAGCACGCCATGGACGTCGTTGTCGATGAGGACAATCTGGCCATCGCCATCGGTCGCAATGGTCAGAACGTTCGTCTGGCTTCCGAGTTGACCGGCTGGACCATCAACCTGATGACGCAGGACGAATCGGCCAAGCGTTCCGAAGCCGAGTACGCCGAGACCCGCGTCACCTTCATGGAAAAGCTGGACATCGACGAAGAACTCGCCGATCTGCTGATCGAGGAAGGCTTCTCGTCGCTGGAAGAAGTGGCCTACGTGCCGCTGGCTGAAATGCTGGAAATCGACGGGCTGGACGAGGGGATCGTCAATGAACTCCGCAACCGTGCCCGCAATGTCCTGCTCACGGAAGCGATTGCAACTGAAGAAAAGCTGGAAAATGTTTCCGATGACCTGATGGGTCTTGAGGGGATGAGCAAGGAATTGGCCGCGAAACTGGCAGGTCACGACGTCAAGACC
>PHCH01000167.1 GCA_002840785.1 Betaproteobacteria bacterium HGW-Betaproteobacteria-4
TAGTATTTCGGATAATTGGCTATCCGACAAGGGCTTCTTGCCATCCTCGGCCGAGATCAACTGCTTGATCAATGCCCGGATGGCCGTAGCAGAACAGGCGCCACCGGTATCGGTGGAAACATGACTGCCGAAGAAGTATTTGAGTTCGAAGATGCCGCGCGGCGTCGCCATATATTTCTGGCTGGTAACGCGCGATACGGTCGACTCGTGCAAACCGAGAATATCGGCTATTTCGCGCAGGACAAGCGGCCGCATGGCAACTTCGCCGTGCTCGAAGAACTGGCGCTGACGATCAACGATGGCCTGCGTCACCCGATGAATTGTCTCGAAACGCTGCTGAACGTTCTTGATCAGCCAACGGGCTTCCTGCAATTGCGTCGACAGATTGCCGTTGCCCCGCCGCTGCTTGGCGAGGATCTCGGCATAAAGGCGATTGATGCGCAGGCGCGGATAGGCATCGGGATTGGTGTAAGCCGTCCACTTTCCCTTGAGCTTCTTCACGATCACGTCGGGCGTGATGTAGCGCGCTTCAATTTGGGAAAAACGGGCCGCCGGCCGCGGGTTCAAGCTGGTAATGAGAGCCTGCGCCGCCTTCAGCTCTTCGTCATCGCAACCGGTCAGCCGGCGGATCTTGACGAAATCGCGGGCGGCCAGCAGTTCGAGATGTTTCTGGACAATGGTCAGCGCCAGTTCCTGGGACTCACTTCCGCTCGGCAGCGCCTTGAGTTGCAGGGCAAGGCATTCCTGCAGGTTGCGGGCACCGATACCGACCGGATCGAAATTCTGGATGTGGTGCAGCGCGATTTCCAGCTCTTCGATTTCGATTTCGTATTCCGGCGGCAGGGTTTCCAAAAGTTCTTCGAGCGACGCCGATAGATAACCGTCATCATCGAGAGCTTCGATCAGAAAGCGAACCAGGCTGCGGTCGCGTTCCGAGACCTGGGTCATTCCCAGTTGCCAGCCGAGATGATCGCGCAGGCTGATGGTCGTGCCATGGATATCCTGGGAATCGCTGTCGTCATCTTCGTCGCGCCCGGCCCCGGTGAAGGTGCCGGCATCGGATGCCCAGCGGTCGTCATCAACATCGGACGGGGCTGACGGTACATCCTGCTCGCGATCATCGCGTGCGTCGCGCTCTTCGCGCTCGGCCTTTTGCTCGCGTTCGCCTTCCGAAGTCTGCGGCGAATCGAATTGCTGGGCGCTGGTGAAAGTGTCACCAGCGTGCTCGTCCTCGCGCTCAAGCATCGGATTCTCGAGCAGATAGCGCTCGATTTCCTGCTGCATTTCGATCGTCGACAGCTGAAGCAGCTTGATCGACTGCTGCAGCTGAGGGGTCAGCGCCAGATGTTGGGAAAGTTTTAGCTGGAGTGCCGGCTTC